>NC_017790.1:807500-905000 GCF_000252445.1 Deinococcus gobiensis I-0
GGGCACTGGCTCCCCGCTCGGTGCTGCTGGTGCTGGACAATTTCGAGCATCTGCTGGAGGCGGCCGAGCTGCTGCCTGCCCTGCTGGAGGCCTGCCCGCAGGTGCGGCTGCTGGTCACCTCACGGCAGCGCCTCGCCTTTCAGGCGGAACGGGTGCTGAAGCTGGGCCGCCTGGGTGAGCTGGACCACCGCTCGGCGGAGGCCCAGGCCGACAGCGCGGCCCAGCTGTTCGCTGAGCGGGCGCGCCGCGCCGACCTCACCTTTGATGTCCAGGGTCAGGCCCAGACCGTCGCCCGCATCGTCGAGCGCTGCGAGGGCAGCCCCCTCGCCATCGAGATGGCCGCCGGTCTGGTGGCCGAGTATCCGCTGGGCGAGGTGCTGCGCCGCCTGGGAGAGAGCTGGGACGCCCTCCAGACTCCCCTTCGGGACATCCCCGGCCGGCACCAGTCCCTGCGGGCAGTCTTCGAGCAGTCGTGGCGTGCGCTGCCCGGGGCGCTGCGCCGCATCTACCCCGCCTTGGCAGTCTTCCGCGCGCCCTTTACGCTGGTGGACGCGCAGGGGGCCGGGGCCTCGGTGGCCGACGTGCAGTTTCTCGAACAACGCTCGCTGCTGAATGAGGGCTACGACGGCCGGTACTCCTGGCACGAGAGCCTGCGGGCCTACGCGCTGGAGCAGCTGGGAGACGCCCTGCCGCAGCGGCTCGACTGGCATCTGCGGCATTTTCTGACTGTGGCCGAGGAAGCCGCGCCCCAGCTCCGGGGCCGCGAGCAGGCCCAGATGCTGGGGACGCTGGCCCTCGTCTATCCGGATCTGCGCAGTGCCCTGGACCACGCCCTGCGGACCGGGGCGACCGACCTGGGCCTGCGGCTCGCGGGGGCGCTGCACTGGTTCTGGTACGTACGTGGTCTGTTCCGGGAAGGCCTGGGCTGGCTCGACCTGTTTCTGGAGCAGGCCCAGGCCCGGCCTGAGCTGACCCGGTCGCCCGCCTACGCTCTCGCGCTGCGCTGCGCCGGGGGGCTGGACCGCGACCGGGGCCTCAAGTCTCCGGCGGCCCGGCGCTACGGGGCCGCGCTGGAGGCCTACCGCGCCCTCGGAGACCGCGAGGGCCAGGCTTCCGTCCTGCTCATGCAGGGGATCCTCGCGCGCGACCTCGGGGAATATGGGCGGGCACATGAGGAATTCGCGCAGGCCATGGCGCTGCAAGAGGAGATCTCCGACCTTCAGGGTCTTTCGACGACCTACAACGATCTGGGTATCCTCCAGGCCTACGAGGGCGACAGACCGGCCGCCCGGCGGTCCTTCGAGCGCAGCCTCGACCTCAAGCGGCAGGTCGGCGACATTCAGGGCGTGGCCTACGCGCTGGGCAACATCGCGAACGTCTGCGGCGACCCTGACGAGGACAAGGCGCTCTTGGCCGAGAGCCTGCGCCTCAAAGAACAGATCGGTGACCTCCAGGGCTGCGCCGTGAGCTATTTCAACATCGGCAAGGGGCTTCAGGACGAGGGTCGGCTGGCCGAAGCCGCCGCGCAGTTCTACCGGTCGATCGGGCTGTTCTTCCAGATCGGTAACCTGGGGGGCCGGATGGTCATACTCAAGGACCTCGCCGAGCTGGCCCTGGAACTCCGGGAGTACCGCTGGGCGGCCGAACTGGCGACCGCTGCCCTCGAACTGGAGGAAGCGACCGGCTTCAAGATGCGTGCGGATATCCGGCAGCAGGTCCAGACCTACCTCGAACGCGCGACCACGCTGGTCGGCCCGGTCGGTTTCCCCGCCTGGGCCAGTGCGCCCGAGGAGGCGCTGGAAGCCGCACTGGACTTCCTGAAGGCCAAGTTCCCCGAGGTGGCTTCGCCCGAGCAGACCGCCGTGCGGGGGACCAGGAGAAACCGGGCCGCGCTGCGCCCTGAGGAAGGGGAGCCGGGCAGGGGACAGCCGTTCCCTGCCCGGCTCCGCCGCAGAAGCCAGGGTTTACTTGGTGGGGACCTTGATGGCGCCGCTCATGATCTGGACCTTCGCGGCCTCGACCTTGAGGACCTGTTCGCTGCTGATGAGCGAGCGGTTGTATTCGTCGACCGCGTAGCCCACGCCGCCCTCCTTGAGGCCGAAGCGGCGCTCGCCGCCCTTGAACTTGCCCGCCTTCACGTCCCGGATCAGGGCATAGACGGCGTTGTCCACGCGCTTGAGCATGCTGGTCAGGCCGTGGTTCAGGGTGCCGGGATTCTTGTCGAAGTCGCCCAGGTAGTTCTGGTTGCTGTCTACCCCGATGAAGAACATCGGACGCGTTTCCCCCGTACAGGCGGTCTTGTATCCGGCGCTCTTGGCGACGTTCTTGAAGTTGTCGCTGGAGAAGTTCACGCCCGAGGGCAGCTGGGCGGCCTTGAGGCACTGCGTCTGGCGCACGTAGTCCACCACGCCGCTGCCCGACCCGCCGGCCGCCGCGAAGATGATGTCCGCGCCGCGCGCCTTCAGCGACGAGGCGATGTCTCTGGCCTTGGCAGGGTTGTTCCAGGCGGCGGGCGTGGTGCCGACATACTGCGCGACGACACGCGCCTTGGGGTTGGCGGCCTTGACGCCGGCGGTGTAACCCGCCTCGAACTTGTGGATGAGGGGGATGTCCATGCCGCCGACGAAGCCGACGACGCCGGTGGAGCTGTTCATGCCGGCGAGGTAGCCGACGAGGTAGCTGCCCTGCTCCTCGTTGAACACGAGGCTGGCGACGTTCTTGGCGGCGGACACGTCGTCGATCAGGCCGAAGTACAGGTTCGGGTTTTCCTTGGCGACGGTGGTGACGCTCTCGTTGTTGGCGAAGCCCACGCCGATGGTGAGCTTGGTGCCGTCCTTGGCGAAGGCGCGCACGCCCTGAATATTGGGCACTGCGCTGCTGGGCTCGAAGTCCTTGGTCTGGATACCGAGCTGCTTGGCGGCGCGGCTGGCCCCTTCGTAGGCGCTCTGGTTGAAGCTCTTGTCGGCCTTGCCGCCGGTGTCGTAGGCCATCCCCACGCGCACGGTCTGCGCGGCGGCGAGCGAGGTGGTCACGGCAAGGGCGAGCATGATCATGTTGCGCATCAGAAATCCTCGGAGATGAAAAGGTCGGGCGGCGGCGGCCCGGTGCGGGCCTGCGCTCGCCCTGCGGCCAGAACTGGCCGCACAGAGAGAAGAAAAAGACAGAACAGCGCGCGGAAGCGGCGGACGCACCTGCGTCCGGCACATAGGATGAGAAAAAAGTGATTGCGGCGTTGTCACAGGCCGGACAAGATAAATGCATCAGGACGGAGCTGACCTGGCCCTGACCCGGATAGGGGCGGCCGGCCCCCGCGACCATGCGATTGGAAGGTGCGCGCGCCCCGGCTGCTCCAAAACACCGTACACTGGTGGGCGCACTATGTATCTTCTCGCCGATGTGCCGGCCGCCCGCCGTATTCTCGATGAGGTGCAGGAACGTCTCGTCGCCCTGGGCGCGGCCCACCCTTTCGTCCAGGTGCCCGGTCAGCCGGACCCAGTCTTCTTCGACCTCTATACCGGCCTGTCCGTGACCGACCACGGCGCGCCGCAACCCGGCCTCGCCTGCGTGGCCTGCCCGCCGGGCTCGGGCCACGGCCTGCGCTACGAGTTCCACGTGACCTCCCTCAGCGGGGAAGTCCTGGGGCCGCTGGGCAGTTCCTGCCTGCTGACCGCCGTCCTGGGTCAGGACGAGGGACGCCGCATCGGCAGCCGCCTGACCGATCAGGTGGGCGCGCATCAGGCCCGCGAGGAGGCGCGCGAGCAGGCCCGCCTGCTGGCCGAGGCCGACAACTGGCGCAGCTACATGCGCGCGCAGGGCTTCGACTGGGTGCTGACGGCCCTCGCAGGCAGCGGCGGCCTGCCCCCCGAACTGCGGACCCTGCTGGACGACCTGTGGGACAAGGAGCGGCCCCTGACCCGGCCCGCGCTGCGGCAGCTTGCGGAACTGACCCGCGAGCGCGAGGCCCCGCCCGAGTTCGGGGAGACGGCCCCGGCCCCGCCGCCCCCACCCGCCGCCCCGCTGACCCGCCGCACCCGCCTGGAAGGGGGCCGCCTGAACGCTGCCGACTGGGAGGCCTACCTGGGACGCAGCCGCGTGGCCCAGATCGTGCGGCACTGGGCCGAAGTGTCGTCCGGACTGGAATTGCCGGCCCGTACCCGCGCCTTCCTGACCGAGACGATCCGCGACCGCAAGCCCTTTCGCCTGGAGGACCTCGCGCTCCTGCAGGAGCTGGGCCGTGACCCGGCGGTGCAGGCCCGCCTTCAGGAACTGGGCCCGGCCGAGCCTGTCGCCGCCCCCGAGCGTCCTGCCCCGGCCCCCGCGCGCACCGAGCGGGTCATCGACCCCGCCAGCGGCCTGGAGATGCTCGACGTGCGCCAGGACCCCCAGTTGCGCGAGGCCCAGACCTGGTATGCCGGTCTGCGCGCCGCCGCTCCCACCGACCTGTGGTTGCGCCTCCAGGCGACCTTTCAGGACGGGCGGATCCGCGCCGACGACTACGCCGCGCTGTGTCTGCTGCTCCAGTCGCTCGTCCACCCGCAGCCCCTGTCGGCCTACCGCACGCCCCGGCACTTCCTGACCCTGCTGGCGATGCACCTGGGCCAGAGCGGACAGTTCACCCGGGCGCTCGACGTGCTGGACCCGGCGCGTCAGGACGAGTGGCTGGCCCTGGCAGGCGACGACTGGACGCACTATCAGGGGGGCGGGGTGGCCGACCTGCCCGCACTGCTGGGCCGCGTGCTGGCCGCGCCTGCTGGCCGCCCCCGCGCCAAACGGGCCGCGAAGGCCGTCAAGGGGCAGGCGCTCAAGGCTCCGGCCAAGAAGGCGGTCAAGAAGGGCCGTGAACCGCGCGGCCAGCCCCAGGCCGCCGAACCCGTGGCTCAGCCGGCCAAGGCCAAGGCCCCGAAGCCCCCGAAGGCGACCAAGGCAGCCGCTCCGAAAGCCGCCGCCTCACCGGTGGTGGCCGCGCCGGAGTCGGCCGCACAGCCCGCCCCCACCGAAGGACCGCTCCACCCCAGCCTGCGGCCCCTCGAGGCGCAGTGGGCCGAGATCAAGGCGGGGTGGGGCCTGGGGCTGGCCGAGCTGGTGCCCGCCGAGCACCGCCGCCGGACCGCGCAGGCGGTGCGCCAGGGCCAGAAGGAACTGACCGCCGAGCAGGTCGCGCAGGTGCAGGGGGCGCTGCGGCTCTACCGCTTCGCCAAGGGGCAGGTGCCCGCGTCGGGACGCGTGGCCCCGGAGCCGCGCACGCCCGCCGGTTACGCCGCCGCCCTGTCCCGGCTGTTCGGCGAGCTGGACCTGCCCCACCTCCGGTCGTCTCTGACCCGGCAGGATGTGGAATGGCCCGCCGCGCAGGTGCCGCGCGCCTATCGCCACTTCGAGCGCACCGGGACCCTGACGCGCGACCTTCAGGTGGTCGCGGGCCTGCTGCTCCGGGCCGGATAGGCCAGAATCCGGGCACACCTGCGCCGGGGTTCCCTGGCCGGATACTCTATGCTGCCGGCCATGCGGGTTCTGGTGACGGGCGCGACCGGGTTCCTCGGCGGCGTAGTCGCGCGGCGGCTGGTGCAGGGCGGCCACGCCGTGACCGGTACCGGCCGCGATCCGGCGGCGGGTGAGCGGCTGCGGGCCTCGGGCGTGAAGTTCATGTCGGCCGAGCTGCGCCGCCCGGCCGAGTGGGAGGGGCTGCTCGGCGGTGTGGACGCCGTGGTCCACGCCGCCGCCCGCTCGACCCTCTGGGGCCGTTGGGAGGACTTCGTGGCCGACAACGTGACCGTCAGTACCCGGCTGGCCCGGGCCTGCGCGCGCCGGGGGTTGGTGCTCGTGCATGTCAGCACGCCCAGTGTCTACAACGCGACCGGCCATCACGTCCAGGTGCCCGAGAGTCTGCCGGTCGGCCCCCGTTTCGACAGCCTGTACGCCCGCAGCAAGTATCTGGCCGAGGAGGCCGTGCGCCTCGCTCACCCGGCGGCAGTGGTGTTGCGGCCGCGTGGCCTGTACGGCCCGGGCGACACGACGCTGCTGCCGCGTCTCACGCGGGCGCTGCGGTCGGGGCGGCTGCCGCGCCTGACCCGCACGGAGGTCTGGACCGAGCTGACGCATGTGGACAACGCCGCCCACGCCGCCGCGCTGGCCCTAGACCGCCCGGTGCCGGGGCTGTTCAACGTCACCGACGGCGAGGCGGTGCCGCTGTGGGCGACCCTGGACCGTCTCGCCGACCGCCTGGAGGTGCCCCGGCCCCAGCGCTACGTGCCCCCGGCGCTGCTGGAGGGGGCGGCCCTGGCGCTCGAAACCCTGGCGCGGCTGCACCCGCAGCGCCCCGAGCCGCCCCTGACCGCCAGTGGAGTGCGCCTGCTGACCCGCTCCATGTCGCTGGACCTGACCCGCGCCCGCACCCGCCTGGGGTACGCGCCCCTGGTGCGCCCGGAAGCCGGGCTGGACGACGTGCTGCGGCGGTTGCCGTGACCGGGCCGCCGGACGGGCGCGTGGACGTGCTGCCCCTGGCCGCCGGGTCCTGCCTGAACGTCGCCGCCCTGACCGAGCGCGGGGCGCCCTGGCGGCTGCGGGCCTACCCGGCGGGCTTCGCGCTGCTGCGCCACCCCCGGCGGGGACCGGTGCTGTTCGATACCGGTTACGGCGCGGCGGTGCCGGCGGCCATGCGGCGCTGGCCGGGCGTGCTGTACGGGCTGGTGACCCCGGTGCGCCTGCCCGCCGCCCAGACCCTCCCCGCGCACCTCGCCCGTCTGGGCCTGACGCCCGGCGACATCCGCGAGGTGATCGTCTCGCACCTGCACGCCGACCATGTGGGGGCGCTGCGCGAGCTGCCCCGGGCGCGCTTTCTGCTCGACCCGCAGGCCTACGCGCCGTTGAGGTCCCTGCGTGGCCTGCGGGCGGTGCGCCGCGCCTTCCTGCCCGAGCTGCTGCCGCCCGACTTCGCCTCCCGCCTCTCGCCCCTCACGTTCGCCCCCGCGCCCCCGGACCTCGCCCCCTTTACCCAGGCCGCCGACGTGTTCGGGGACAGGCTGGTCTACGCCCTGCCGGTGCCGGGCCACGCCCCGGGCATGGTGGCGCTGCTGGTGCGCACCGGTGTGGCCGGGCCAGGGGGGCGGGGCTGGACCCTGCTGGCGGGCGACGTGGCCTACCACGTCCGGGCGCTGCGACACGGCGGCGAGCCGCACCCGCTGGCCCGCGCCGCTTTCTGGGACGTGCGCGGCGAGCAGGCGAGCCGGGCGAAGGTCCGCGCGTGGCTCGCCGCCCATCCCCACGCGCGTGTGATCGTGAGCCACGACATTCCCGAACCACCGGGGGACGCGCGTGCCTGACCTCCTGGCCGCGTTGCCCGACCGCCTGGTGGTCCTGGCCCACGCCCTGCGCGAAGGCCGCCTGCTGTTCCGTGAGCGCGCCGCCCTGGAGCGGTACGCGGCGCGGCAGGCCCATGAGCATCTGCGCTGGGTGGCCGCCCACAGCCCCTATACGGCGAGCCGTTTTCTGGAGGCGGGGCTGCCGCTGCGCGCGTGGCGCGAGCTGCCCCCGGTCGGCAAGGCCGAGATGATCGCCCACTTCGACACGCTGAACACGGCGGGGCTGCACCTGGAGGAGGTGCGCCGCGCGGCCCTGCGCGCCGAGGAGAGCCGCGACTTCTCGCCCGAAGTCGTGACCCCTGCCGGGCGCTTCACGGTGGGGCTCTCGACCGGCACGAGCGGCACGCGCGGGGTCTTCGTGGTGGGGCGCGCCGAGCGCCTGGCCTGGGCGGGGGTCATGCTGCGCCGGCTGCTGCCGCGCCTGGCCGCTGGGGCTGCTGCGCCCCGCGCGGGTGGCCTTCGTGCTGCGCGCCGAGGGCGGACTGTACCGCAGCGTGCAGGGGCGGCACCTGAGCTTCCATTTTCTGGACCTGCTGCGCCCGGTGCCCGAGCTGGCGCGCGAGTTGACCGCACTGGCCCCGACGCTGCTCGTGGGGCCGCCCAGCGTGCTGCGGGCGCTCCTGGAGGCCGGCGCCCTCGCCCGTCCCGAGCGCGTGGTGAGTGTGGCCGAGGTGCTCGACCCGGACGACCGCCGCGCCCTGAGCGCCGGCTTCGGGCCGGTCACCGAGGTCTATCAGGCGACCGAGGGGCTGCTGGGCCTGCCCTGCGCGCACGGGTCGCTGCATCTCAACGAAGCCCACGTCCACTTCGATTTCGAGGACCTGGGGAACGGCCGGGTGCGCCCGGTGGTCACCGACCTGCGCCGCCGGGTCCAGCCGCTGATCCGCCACCGACTCGACGACGTGCTCGTGCTGGACACGCCCTGCCCCTGCGGGCTGGCGGCGCGGCGCGTGGCCCACATCGCCGGGCGGCAGGACGACGCGCTGCGGCTGCCGGCGCGTGCGGGGGGGCAGGTCACCGTGTGGCCCGACTTTCTGCGCGGGGCGCTGGACCGTGTGCCCGGGCTGCGCGAGTACCGCGCCGAACAGACCGGCCCGCGCACCCTGGCCCTGGCCCTGGACCCCGACGGGCCGGAGGTCCGCGCCGCCGCCGCCGCCGAGCTGCGCCGCGCGCTGGCCCGCAGCGGAGCCGCCGAGCCCGAACTGGCCTTCAAGCCCCTGCCGCCCCGCGCTGCCGGAACCAAGCGCCGCCGGGTGGTGCGGACGTGGCAGGATGAGGGCGGAGGAGCCTCATGACCGACCGAATGGGCACTGGGCATCTGGGCGCAGCGAAATTGTTCGCTGCGCCGCAACCGGAGGGGGGCCAGCGCGGCCCCGGGACCGCATGAGTGCGGCGTCGCTGGGCCTGCGCGTCCTCGCCACCGCCGAGGCCCTGCCGCGCCGGGTGGTTCCGACCGCGGAGGTCGCCGCGCGCTGCGGCGTGGACCCCGAGGTGGCGCAGGCCCGCAGCGGCGTGCGCGAGCGGCGCTGGCTCTCGGAGGGCGAGACGGCCCTCTCGCTGGGGGCGCAGGCGGCGCGGCGGGCACTGGACACGGCGGGTCTGGAGCCCGGCGAGGTGGACGTGCTGCTCAATGCCAGCGGCAGCCAGCTCCAGCCCATTCCCGACGGCGCGGCGCTGCTGGCGCGCGAACTGGGGCTGCGCGGGGCCGCCGCCTACAGCCTGCACGGCACCTGCCTGAGTTTCCTGCTCGCCCTGCACCACGCGGCGCTGCTGCTGCACGCGGGGCAGGCCCGGCACATCCTGATCGTGAGCAGCGAGGCGGGCAGTCTGGGCCTGAATTTCGCCCAGCCCGAGAGCGCGCTGCTCATCGGGGACGGAGCCGCCGCCGTGCTCGTGGGCCGCGCCCGGGAAGGCACGGGGGAGGGCGTGCAGGCCATGCGTTTCGAGACCTACCCCGAGGGGGCCGACCACACCCGTATCCGGGGCGGGGGAAGCCTCTTGCCGCCGGGACATCCGGACGCCGACCCGCTGGCCTTCACCTTCGACATGCAGGGGCGGCGCGTGCTGCGGCTGGCCGCGCAGGTCGTCCCCGAGGTGCTGGAACGGCTGCGTCCCGGCCTGAGTACCGGCCTGCCGGGCATCGACCGGGTGGTGCCGCACCAGGCGAGCGCGGCGGGGCTGGAACTTATGCGCCGCTCGGGCTGGCCCGCCGAGCGGACCGAAACCACCCTGGCGACCCTGGGCAACGTGGTCGCCGCCAGCCTGCCCCTCACGCTGCACCGCGCCCTGACCCGCGGCGCCGGTCCCCAGACCCTCCTGCTCGCGGGCACCGGCGCCGGCCTGAGTGTGGGCGGCCTGATCCTGCGGGTCTGAGGTGAGGCGGCGCAGCCGGGAACGGCTCTATCTGCTGGGGGTCGGGGCCTTTTTCGTGGGCAAGGCGGCCAACCTGCTGCTCAACGCCGCCGCCTTTCCCCGGCTGCGGCCCCGGCCCACGCCGCCGGAGGCCGCGCGCGTCTCCATCCTCATTCCGGCGCGCGACGAGGCCCGGACGCTGCCCCACACCCTGCCGGGCGTACTCGCGCAGGGGGCGGGCGAGGTGCTGGTCCTCGACGACCACTCGGCCGACGACACGGCGCGGCTGGCGGCCGGGCTGGGCGCGCGGGTGCTGCGCGGCGCGCCCCTGCCCCCCGGCTGGGTGGGCAAGTCCTGGGCTTGTGAGCAGCTGGCCGGGGCGGCGCGCGGCGACCTCCTGATCTTTACCGACGCCGACGTGTTCTGGAGGCCCGGCGCGCTGGGGGCCGTGCTGCGTGCCCTGGAGGACAGCGGGGCCGACCTGCTGACCGTCCTGCCCCGCCACACCGGCCTGACCCCCGGCGCGCGGCTGCGGACGCCGCTGGTGGACGCCGCCGTACTCGGCTGGCTGCCGTATCCGCTGCTGCGCACGCGTTGGCCGCTCGCCACGGTCGCCAACGGGCAGCTCATGGCCGTCCGGCGCGCGGCGTACCGGCGGGCCGGCGGGCACGCGGCCGTGCGCGCCGAGCTTCTGGAGGACACGCAACTGGCCCGCCGCCTCAAGGCGGCCGGGGGCCGGGTCGTGCCCGCGCTGGGGCAGGGCTGCGTGGAGGTCACGATGTACCGGAGCTACCGCGAGTCGCTGGGCGGCTTCGGCAAGAACGCGCTGGGCGTGCATCTCGACTCGCGCGCCCTGCTGCTGGGGCTGGGGCTGTGGCACCTGCTCGCCTACACGCTGCCCTGGCTGCGGCCCGCGTCCCCGGGGGTCTGGGCGCTGCGGGTGGCGGGCCTGTCGGAGCGTGCGCTCGTGAACCTCGTCTCCGGCCGGCGCCGCGTGCCCGACCTCGCCGAGGGGCTGCTCGGGCCGCTCACGCCGCTGCTGGCGCTGCCCGCTACGCCCTGGCCCTGCGCCGCACCGTGCGCTGGAAGGGCCGCGAGTACCCGGCGCGCTGAGGAAGCGGGCCGGGTACTCGCGGCCTCAGCCGGCGGCGTGGACGGCGAGCGCGACCGTCAGCACGAGGCCGATGCCCATCACCGTCAGGGCCGGGCGACGGGTCTTTTTCAGGAACAGCAGGATGCCGATACCGGTCAGGGAAATGAGGGTGAGGGCGAGGCCGCTCAGGTCGATGGCCCAGCGCCAGCCCGTCCCCGCGTCGCGGCCCCGGTGCAGGTCGTTGAAGACGGCCAGACTGCCCTGCTCCAGCACGTTGACCGTGTACTTCCCGGTCTTGACGTCGATGAAGGCGTCGGCGCTGTAGCCCGGGGCCAGGAAGCTGATGTCGGCCTCGCCCCCGTTGACCGTGGTGTTGCCGGCGCGGCCCTTGAGGCCCTGGTCGGCCCGCAGCTGCTCGGCGACGGCCAGCCAGTTGACCTTGCCCTGGTCGGTCCAGCCCGGCGACAGCGTGCCCGACACGGTGCGCTTGACCTCCTGGATGCCCAGCGTCCACTCGGGATGGTTCAGGGTAATGCCGCTGACCGAGAAGAACAGGACGATGAGCAGGCTGATCATGCTGGTGTAGGTATGGACCCAGCGGAGCCAGACGTTCCACTGGGCCTTCGCGCTGCGCCTGCGGCCTGCGGGCCTGGGCTCAGGCCTTGCCGAAACTGACACTGGCGGCCTCGATGTCGTTGTTGGTCCCGAGCGTCTTCTTGAAGCGTGCTCGCGCCCACCGTCAGCTGGCTCGCGCACGAGACTGTAGGGACCGTGCTCGCGGGCCGTTTCCAGGCACACGTAGTAGTCGCCCTGGGGCAGCGCCGCGCCCTTGTCACTCTTGCCGTCCCAGGCGACGGCGTAGGAACCGGGATTGCGGGTGGCGCTGCTGACGGTCGAGACGAGGTCGCCGTTGTCGCGGGTCCAGCGGCGCAGTTCGGCCAGCCAGCGGGGATTCTGGCGGCCCTGCGACACCCAGACCGTCAGGTTCCGGACCGTCTTGCCCGCCGAATCTTCGATCCAGACGGCGACGTAAGGGCGCTTGACCCGGCCGGTGGCCTGGGTCGCCACCGTGAACTGGATGTTGAGGGCCATGCCGGTCGCCCAGGGCTTGCCGGAGGTGGCGGCGGCGGCCAGGTTGCCGGGCAGCAGGCGGGCAGAGACGAGGGCGGCCGTGGCGGCGGCGAGTTTGGTGATGAAGCTGCGGCGGGTTTCGGGCTGGGTCATGGCTGTGGTCTCCTGAAGGGAAGATGCGCGTCAAGTGTTGAGCGGGGGTTAAAACGGCGGATCGGCAGGCCAGGTGGCGCTGCGGCGCAGTTCTCCGTCTGCCGTGAAGATCAGGGCGGCGGTCTGCGGAAGGGTGGCGATCAGGTCCAGGCCGGGGCCGGGGCCCAGAACGCTCAGGGCGGTGGCGAGGGCGTCGGCGGTCACGCAGTCGGGGGCCAGGACCGTGACGCCCGGCACGTCGGCCACCGGCCGGCCCGTCCTGGGGTCCAGAACGTGCGAGTGGTGCTGGCCGCCCACGTCGTAGCCCCGGTGGGCCTGGCCGCTGGTCGCCAGCGCCGCGCCGCGCACCCGGACCCGGGTCAGGGCGGGGGCGTCGTCGCGCCGGGTCTGGGGATCGGCGACGGCGACCAGCACGCCCGCCGGGCCGGACGCCCGCAGGTCTCCTCCCGCGTTCACGAGGACGGTCCCCACCCCCGGCTGGGCGGCCGCCTCCTCGACCATGCGGTCGACGATGAAGCCCTTGGCCAGCGCATTGAGGCCCAGTGGAGAACGGGTGTGGAGGGTCGCCGTGCCGTCGCCGTGCTGGCTCCAGGGGGCCTGACGCAGGGCGGCCACGACGCGGTCGAGTTCGGCGGCCTGCGGCGGGTGGCCGCTGCGGCTCGCCTCCTGCCACATGGCCCCCAGCGCGTCCGCGCCCGCATGAAAGGCGTTGCCGGTCCGGACCCGCCAGGTCTCGGCCAGGGTCAGGACCGCGTTCAGCTCCGGACTGAGGCGCACGGCCTCCTCCGGGCGGCGGGTCCAGCGGCTCAGCTCACTTTCGGGATCGAAGCGGTTGAACAGGGCGCTCAGCCGTTCGAGTTCCGCCAGGGCGCGGCCCTCGGCCGCCTGTGCCTGTGCGCGCCCCCGCGCCGTGATCTGCACCTCCACCTGCGTGCCCAGCAGGCGTTCGTAGGTGGTATGGAGGTGATAGGACCTCCGGAACAGGGGGGGCAACCGAAGCACGGCGGAAGTATGGCGGGCCTGTGTCAATGTTTGACGAAGGAAGTGTGCGTGATCTATCCGGCCGAGCCGAGGCGGCCGAGCCAGACGCCGACGGCGAAGACGACGGCGCCGCCGACGATGACCTGAAGGATGGTCTGGGGCAGGGGACTGCGCATGTACTTCCAGCGGATCAGGGCGATGAGCAGCAGCTCGACGACGACGACCGCGTAGGCCAGCGTGAGGGCCGTACGCAGGTCCGGAATGAGGAAGGGGAGGGTGTGGAGCATGCCGCCCAAGACGGTGGCGAGGCCGGTGATGACGCCGCGGGCGAGGGGAGCGCCGCGTCCCGACACCACGCCGTCGTCGCTGAGGGCCTCGGCGAGGCCCATGCTGATGCCGGCGCCGACGCTGGCGGCGAGGCCGACGAAAAAGGCGTCGATGGGTTTGCCGGTCAGGCCCGCCACCGCGAAGATGGGGGCGAGGGTGCTGACCGACCCGTCCATGAGCCCCAGCAGTGCGGGCTGCACCTTCTGGAGCACGAACGTATGTTCGCCGGGCACAGGGGGCATGGCCTGTCCCTCGGCAGCGTCCTGGGTCTGGGGTTGCGGCAGGGGAGTCGTCATGCCCTCCTGTGTATCACTGTTGAGAATGATTCTCAACAAGGTAGACAGACCCGAATACTCGGAAATGAGGTCCGGGGAGGAAGGGGCTCAGGGGGACCGGGGCAGCGTGACCGTGACCACGAGCCCGGTCGGGCGGTTGGCGCCGAACCGGACCCCGCCGCCGTGCAGCTCGGCCGCCCGCTGCACGATGGCGAGGCCCAGACCGTTGCCCTCGTCGCTCCGGGTCTGGTCGACCTGATAGAAGGCCTGGGTCAGGTAGGGCAGCTGGGACTCGGGGACGCCGGGGCCGGTGTCGCGCACCACGAGGCGCACCTCGGCGGGGCCGCCCGTGACCTCGGCGCTCACGTCGGCTCCCCGGCCATGGTGCAGGGCGTTGCCGATCAGGTTCTCGACCAGGCGGGTCAGCAGCACCTCGTCGCCCGGCAGCGTGGTCTCGCCCGAGGTCCTGAAGTCGAGCTTGATGTCGGGGGCCGTCTCGCGCGCCCGGTCCACGGTCTCGCCGGTCAGGCGGGCCAGGTCCACCGGAATGCGCCGCACCGGCTGCGTGCCGCGCGCCAGCAGCAGCAGATGTTCGGTCAGGCGCTGCATCCGGTCGACATCCACCAGGGCCTCGCGCATGTCGTGTCTCAGCTCGGCCGGGTCGCGCCGCCCGCTCAGCGATCCCTGAAGGCGGATCTTGAGGGCCGCGAGCGGCGAACGCAGGTCGTGGGCCGCCGCCCGCGTGAATTCCTCCTCGCGTTCGCGGACCTCGGCGAGCTGCGCGAAGGAGGCCTGGAGGGTTCCGGCCAGGCGGCCGAGTTCGTCGTTGCGCTCCACGCCGGGCAGGGGGCGGCGCAGGTTGCGGCCCTGTTCCAGCCGCGCCGCCGCCTCCTGAAGCCGGGCCAGGGGACGCAGCAGCCGTCCCGCCAGCAGGAAACTGAGGAAGGCGACGAGGGCCGCCGCCGCCGGAACGGTCACGGCCAGGGCGCGCAGGTAGGCCTGGAGCGGGTCGACGATGCCCAGAACGTCGCTGGCGATCTGCGCCTGGGCCAGCTGCCCGCCGACCGAGACGGGCGCGACGAGCACCTGATGGTTGGAGCGCGGCGTGTAGCCGGTGGGCAGGTCGGTGGGCAGGCCCGGAAACTCCTCCGTGACCGCGACCACCCGGCCGCCCAGCACGACCCGCGCGTCCACGTTCCGCGGCAGCGCGGTGATGGGCAGCGGCGGGTCGCCGGGGGCGGGGCGGCTGCGGCCGACCTCCTGGGCCAGCACGGGCAGCAGCGTCGTGAGGCGCTGGTACTCGGCCGTGACCAGAAAGGAGCGCAGGGCGAGAAACTGCACGGCGGCCACGACCAGGACGACGATGGCGGTCTGGAGCGCCACGCCCAGGGCCAGCCGGGTGCGGATGGTCACGGCGCGCGGTAGCCCAGGCCCCGCAGGCTCTGCACGGCCTCGGGGGCCAGCTTGCGCCGCAGGTAGCTCACGTAGACGTCGACCACACGCATCTCGCCCGCGAATTCCGGTCCCCAGACGCGCCGCAGCAGTTCCTCCCGGGTAAACCACCGCTCGCGCGACAGCACCAGCGCCTCCAGCAGGGCGTATTCGCGGCCCGTCAGGCCGACGGGCTGCCCTTGCCACAGCAGGTGGCGCGAGGCCACGTCGAGCAGCCCCTGGCCCCCCGCGAATTCGATCCGGGCGCTGCGCACCGCCGCTCCCCGCCGCACGATGGCCCGCAGGACCGCCAGCAGCTCGGGCAGTTCGAAGGGTTTGACCAGATAGGCGTCGCCGCCCAGGTCCAGGCCCTCGACGCGGTCGCACAGCGCGCCGCGCGCCGTCAGGAACACGATGGGCAGCTCGGCCCCCGTGGCCCGCAGCTGCCGCGCGACCTCGAACCCGCTCAGGCCCGGCAGCATGACGTCGAGCAGCAGGGCGTCGAACCCGCCTGCCTGGGCGCTTGCCAGCCCGCGCGCGCCGTCGGATTCCCACTGGACCTCGTGTCCGGCGTCCGTCAGGGCGTGGGAGGTCGGCAGCGCGATCCGGCGGTCGTCCTCGACCAACAGCAGGCGCACGGCCTTAAAGCCGTCCGGAAAAGGTGGGAAGCGCAGTCATGTCGCCCATGCTAGGGGGCCGCCCCCAGGCAAGCGGACAGCGTTCATTTATGCGCCCTTTACCGGCCGGAAGTTCTTGCACCCGTCTAACACAGCCTCTCTACCGTTCGGGTCAGAAGCCCGCGCGCCCGGCTCCTGACCTCGGCGCACGTCCTCAGCTTCCTGGAGACTCTATGAAGAACATCATCCTGACCTCGGCCCTCCTCCTCGGTACGGCCCTCGCCGGCGGCGCGGGCGCCCAAAGCGCCGGCATGGGCGTGCCCTCGACCAACGTCAACGCGGCAGCCTCGACCAGCGGTCAGGCCAGTGCCCAGAGCACTGGTACGGCCTCGCCCCTGCCCTACAACCGCGCGACCACGCTGCCCAGCTCCGGTACCACCGACCTCAACAAGAGCGTCGCGGCCCTCCAGAACACCCTGACCGAACTCCAGGCGCTGCAGCTCCAGACCAAGCAGGCCCACTGGAACGTCTCCGGGACCCTGTGGTACACCCTGCACGAACTGCTTCAGGACCACTACGAGGGCATCAGCAAGTACGCCGACGACGTGGCCGAGCGGCAGCTCGCGGTCGGGGCGTCGAGCGACGGCCGGGCGATCACGATCGTCGCGGCGTCGCGCCTGCCCGAGATTCCCGGCGGCTTCCTCGACGACGCGCAGGTCATCTCCTTCCTGACCTACCAGTACGAGACGGTCGGCCAGCGCATCTACCAGCGCATCGGCGACGTCGAGAAGGTGGACCCGACGACGGCCAATCTGCTTCAGGAAGTCGAGCACGCCATCGAGAAGTACCAGTGGCAGATGCGCGCTTTCCTCCAGAACACGCCGACCGATCCCAACACCGGCGCTGACCTCAACAACGGCCGGCCCGTGCCCCTGCGCGGCAAGTAACCCCAGGCGAGGACCCGGGAACGCGAACGTGGCCGCGTTCCCCTTCGCCGTTCCGGGCCCCGGACCCCCTGTTCCGGGAATGGAGAATCCTGGTGTCCCAGACTGCCCGTCCACTGGCGTCGGCCCCTGTGCTGGCGCTCGCCCTGCTCACCGTGACCGGCTGGATTCATTTCCGGGACATTCCTGAAAAGCTGGGGGAGACCCCCTACATGGGCTGGCTGTACATCCTGCTCGTGGCCGGCTGCGCGGCGGCCGGGGCCTGGCTGCTGTCGAACCTGTGGCGGGCCGGGTACGTGCTGGGCTCGGTCATCTCGGCCGGGGCGATCATCTTCTATGTGCTGACCCGCACCGTGGGGCTGCCGGGGGCCCGGGACGACGTGGGCAACTGGGCCGAGCCGGCCGGCATCGTCGCCCTGATCGCGGAGGTGGCCTTCCTGGTGGTCGCCGCGCTCGCCCTGCGCCGGGCCGGAGACGTGCCCGCTGTCCGGCGGGCATAAGAGCCGGGTCCAGAACGCACAGACGGACAGGGGGCAGGGCCGAAGTGTACTGGCCCTCGCCCCCTGCCGGGCTCTTCCGGTGCTCCTACACAGGGACCGTGAGGCTCTGGAGGTCGCGGGGGTAGAGGCTGAGGCGCTCGGCCCCCGTCTCGGTCACGACCAGGGTATCGGAGTGGCGGAAGCCCCCCAGCCCCGGCACATAGATGCCCGGTTCGATCGAGAAGATCATGCCGGGCCGAATTTCGGTCGGGTCGTCGAGGTCGAGGAAAGGATGCTCGTGGCCTTCCATGCCGAAGGCGTGCCCCGTGTGGTGCCGCACGTAGGGCATTGCCCCATGGGCTTCCAGTACCGCCCGGACCTCCTGCTCGACCTCGTGACAGGGGCGACCGGGCTTCAGGGCCGCCATGCCCGCATCCTGGGCCGCCAGCATGGCGCCGAACCACCGCGCCTGTTCCGGGGTGGGCTCCCCGACGAACATCGTGCGCTCCAGCTCGCTCTCGTAGCCGCCGACCACCCCGTAGGCCCCGGTCACGAGAATGTCGCCGGCCTGGACGCCGCCGGTCTGGTGCAGGCCGTGCGGGTTGGCGGTGTTGCGCCCCCGGATGAACATGGTATTGGCGGGCAGGCCCTCGCGCGCCTTGGGCACGTAGCGGGACCCCAGGGCGGCCAGCATGTCGCGCGTGGCCCGCAGGCTGGTCTCGTGCGACACGAGCATCTCGTCGCTGCCGATTTCCAGGGCCTGCTGCATGAGACCGTGCGCGTAGTCTCCCCAGTGGCACGCCTCGCGGATCAGGGCGATCTCGGCCGGACTCTTGATGGCCCGCGCGTCGTCCACGAATTCCAGGTGTTCGTGGACAGGCAGGCCGGCAGCCTCCTCCAGCCGGGGGCCCCGGTAGCCCCAGCGCGACTCGTAGCCGCCCAGGTCGGCGGCCAGGGCGCGGGCACGCGGAAACCTGCGCCGCAGCTCCCGCCCCAGGGTCAGCAGGGGGTGTTCGCCGCTGCCGCCCCCGGGATATTCCGGATACGTGACCGGGTCCCCGAGGTCCGGGCACTGCTGGCGGACATGGTCGGCCTCCAGGGCGGGCACGAACAGCGTGCCGTCGCCCGTGTCCGACACGATGGCCGCGACCGGGCGCTCGGTGGCGGCGAAATAGAAGCCGGTGAGGTAGGACACGCGCGCCGGCCCGAACACCACCATCGCGCCGTAGCCCCGCTCCTGCAAGGTGAGGGCCAGGCGGCCGCGCCGGTCGCGGTAGTCCTGCGCGGTCAGGTCGAGCGGGGCCGGCGACCCGGTCGGGAGAGTCCTGGTCATGAGAGCCGCACCTCCGGAACGAACTCGGGCACCTGGGCCGGGGCGAGCATGAGGTCGTGGGCGGCGCGCTGGGCGATGACCCGGATCCTCTGGCTCAGCTCGGGGACGCGCTCGCGGGTCAGGCGGCCCGACGGCCCCGCCACGCCGAGGGCCGCGATGACCTTGCCCGCCCCGTTGAGCAGCGGCGCCGACAGGCAGCGGACCCCCAGTTCCCGCTCCTCGTCGTCCTCGGCGTAGCCCTGCTCGCGCACGACCCGCAGTTCGTCCTGAAGGCGCTCCCAGCTCACGATGGTGTGCGGGGTCCGGGCGATGAAGCCGACCTTCTGGACGATCATCTCCACGCTGCTGCCCGGCAGGTCGGCCAGGAACAGCTTGCCCACATCCGAACAGGTCAGCGGCGTGACGCTGCCCGGCGTGGTGAACATGCGCATCATGGTCAGGGGTTCGAGCTGGCTGAGGTACATGGCGGCCGTGCCGTACAGCTCGGCCAGATGCGCCGTCTCGCCCGTCGCGTCCACGAGTTCCTGGAGGTAGGGGCGCACCCGGCGCACGAGGTCGTAGCGCAGGTACAGCGAGCGCGAGATCTCCACGATCTCGGGGCCGATGTCGTAGCGCTTGTTGACGGGGTCCTGGTGGACATAGCCCTTGGCGAGCAGGGTCTGGAGAATGCGGTGGATGGTGCTGGGAGCGAGCTGCATGCGCTGCGACAGCTCCGCGACGCTCAGGGGCCGGTGGGCCGCGACGAGGGTGCCGACCATGTCGAGCGCGCGCTCGACACTTTGCACGTTCTCGCTCATGCGCTGACGGAGCTCCGGGGACTGAACATGAGCAGGCTCCTGGGCGAGTGCATCTGACCGTAAAGATAGTCGATGAAAGCCCGCCGGTCCTCGGGACCGGTACGCTCGCGGACCTCGCGCACCGCCTCGTCCCCGAACCAGTAAGACCCGATGAAGGGTCCCCGGAAGGGATAGCTGGCGAACCGCACCCGGCCCTCGATCCAGGGGCGCTGGCCGTAGCTGTGCTCCTCGAGGTACGCGATAACCCGCGCCTCGGGCCAGTTCTCGCCCATCTGGTACCAGGCGGCGCTCGTGGCCGTGGCGCTGCGCAGCCGGCGCAGGGCGCGGTGCAGCAGGTCGCCGTCGTCCTCGATCCAGTCGATCAGGTGGACCCCCTGGTCCCCGATCCCTTCCTGCACGCAGCCGGTGACCGCGTTGGTCGTACACAGCAACACGTCGGCCGTGCTGCGCCCCTGCTCGGCCCAGTCGCGGGTCAGGAGGAGCTGCGTCGAGTGACCGGGAAAGACCTCGTGCGCGACCAGGTGCTTGAGGGCGGCGCGGGTGAAGCTCAGGTCCACGTTGAGGTCCATCTGGCCCTCGTTGAAGTTGCAGCGCGCCGTGAAGGGCACGCCCCGCAGGGTGTTCAGGCGCATCTGGTAGTCGCCGGTGGGGTAGATCAGCGCGTCGGTGCGGGCCTGGGCGTCGGCCATGAGCCGCACGAACTCGGCCTCCAGCCCGTCCGGGGCGATGGCCTGCTCGGTTTCCCAGCGCGCCACCCGCTCGGCCACGCTGCCGTGTTCGTAGCCCGCGCGCCTCAGCACCCGGTCGATGTCGAGTTTCATGTCCTCGATCTGGTCGGTGGGAATGGGCTGCGCCGGAATACCGATGAGGCCTTCGAGCTTTTCCTTGAAGCTCAGTTCCTCGCCCTCGAACAGGCGCGCGGCGGTACGCAGCGAACGGAACATGTCCTCCAGGAAGACGCGGCGCGGCCCGGCAGGCAGCTGCGCCGCGTCGCGTTCGAGTTCGCTGATGGTGTGCTGAACGGCGTCCCAGTCCTCGAAGGCTTCGGGGGCGACCAGGTGGTCACCGAGATAGATGGGCACCAGACCTTCGCTGTCCAGCACGCCGTGTCCGCGGGACAGGCGGCGCTCGAGCTGATCCATTCCGGTGGTCAGGGCGGTAAGACGGCGGCCGAGATCGTGATCCTGAGGCGTAGGCATCGTCATATGGGTTCTCCTTTGGAGTCTCCATCGTAGGGCCTGATTCCACATGACGGAATACCTATCTAGGCAGGCTGTTCCAAAAGGTGGAATATTTCTCGCTTCGTGGCTTGACTTTGCCCTGACCTACGGCTCACACTCGGTGCCAAGCATTACAAGTCGTTCCAGAAAAAGGCCGTGTCAGCACTCCAAGTCCCCTGTTCAGGAGGTCCCATGAAGTCCAGACCCGTACATCCCCGTTCCGCATCCCGGAAAGCCTCCCTCCTGCTGATGCTTAGTGGCGTTCTGCTCTGCGGAACTGCGACGGCCCAGCAACGGGGCGGCACGCTCACGGTCGGCCTGAGCTACGACATCGACACGCTCAACGTGTATTCCACCGGTTACCTCGGCGACGTGCAGGCCACGGTGGTCGAAGGGCTGCTCGCCCCCGACAAGAACGCCAACTACGTGCCCGTGCTGGCGACCGCCGTGCCCACCCTCAAGAACGGGGGCATCAAGCTCAGCGCCGACGGCAAGAAGATGACCATCACCTACAAGCTGCGGCGCGACGTGAAGTGGTCCGACGGCAAGCCTTTCACGAGCGCCGACGTGAAGTTCACCTGGGAGGCCATCAAGAACCCCAAGTTCACGGCCGAGTCCAAGGACGGCAGCGACGACATCGAGTCCATCACGACGCCCGACGCCTATACGGCGGTCGTCAACTACAAGCGGGTGGCCCCCGACTACGCCAGCACCCTGTTCACCTTCGGCATCTTCCCCAAGCACGCCCTGGAAGGCAAGGACCTCAACACCGACGTATACAACGAAAAACCGCTGGGCACCGGGCCGTTCAAGGTCAAGGAGTTCCGCCGGGGCCAGTACGTGATCGTCGAGCGCAACCCGTACTACTGGCGCAAGGACAGCAAGGGCGTGCAGCTGCCCTACCTCGACCAGATCGTGTTCAAGATCATCCCGGACAGCAACACCCTGGTCACGCAGCTCAAGTCCGGCGAAATCCAGATGACGTCTTCGGTGCCCTACGCCCAGGTCACGCAGCTCGACGCCGTGCCGGGCATGAACATCGTCAAGAACAACGTCCTGAGCTGGCAGCACCTCGACTTCAACTTCAAGGGGCCGGCCTCGCTGCGCGACCTGAACGTCCGGCAGGCCTTCGCCTACGCCATCAACAAGTCGGCCATCTCCAAGGCGCTCGGCGGCTACCCGGTGCCGCTCGACACGGTGGTCGTGCCCGTGTTCGCCGCGAGCAACAAGAACGTGCCGAAGTACCCCTACGACCCGGCCAAGGCCCGGGCGCTGCTCGACGCGGCGGGCTACAAGCCCGGCCCTGACGGCATCCGTGCCAAGAACGGCGAGCGCCTGAGCTACAAGATTCTGGTGCAGGCCGGGCGCGCCAACGACGAACTCGCCCAGCAGGTCATCATCGGCAGCCTCAAGGCGGTCGGAATCGAACTCGTGCCCGACAACAAGACCGGGGTGGCCTTCCGCGAAGCGCGCTACAAGGGCGGCTACGACGTGTTCTACAGCGGCTGGATCACCAGCGCCGACCCGGTCTACAGCGTCTTTTTCAAGACGGGCGGCGTGAACAACGGCCAGGGCTTCAGCAACGCCCGCATCGACGCGCTGCTCGACCGCGCCGAGAACACCCTCGACCCGGACATCCAGAAAAAGGCGCTCATGGACTTCCAGGTCGAGCTCATGCGCCAGCTCCCGACCATTCCGGTCACCTCCAACCTGTCGGTGATCGCCGTGACCGACAAGCTGGGCAACTTCGTCCCGAACCCGACGAACATGACCAACTTCGTGGACACGAGCCGCTGGTACCTCAAGAAGTGAGCCGCCGGGGGGAGGCCGCCCACGCGCGCTTCCCCCGGGCCGAGGGAGCCTGACCTTGAACCTGAACTACCTGATCAAACGGACGCTGGGCACCATTCCCCTGCTGCTGGGCGTGTCGCTGCTGCTCTTCGGCGTGCTGCACCTGGCTCCGGGCACCCCGATGGACGTGTACGCCGACAACCCCAGCGTGTCCCAGGAGGCCCTGGACCAGATGAAGGTCGCCCTGGGCCTCGACCAGCCGCTGCCCGTGCAGTACACGAAATGGGTGACGGCCTTCGTGTCCGGGGAATGGGGCTACTCCATCCGCACGGCGCGTCCGGTCACGACCGAGATCGCCGAGCGGCTGTGGCCGACTGTGCTGCTGGGCGGGTCGAGCTTCCTGCTGGCCCTGCTCGTCGCCGTGCCGCTGGGCATCCTGAGCGCCGTGCGCCGCTACTCGTCGGTGGACTACGGCATCACGTTCATGTCCTTCCTGGGCATCAGCATGCCGGTGTTCTGGCTGGCGCTGATGCTGCAACTGCTGTTCTCGGTCCACTGGCGCATCCTGCCGTCGGCCGGCATGCAGACCATCGGGGACGGTTCGCTGCCCGACCTGCTGCGCCACCTGCTGATGCCCGCGCTGATCCTGGCTTTCGCCAGCGTCGCGGGCTGGAGCCGCTACATGCGGTCGAGCATGGTCGAGGTCCTGAGCCAGGACTACGTGCGCACCGCCAAGGCCAAGGGCCTGACCGAGCGCAAGGTGGTGTACCGCCACGCGCTGCGCAACGCCCTGATTCCCGTCATCACGGTGGTCGCGCTGGATTTCGCGGGAATTCTGGCGGGCGCGGTCATCACCGAGACGATCTTCGCCTGGCCGGGCATCGGCCGCCTGTTCATCGAGAGCATGAACGGGCGCGACTACCCCGTACTGATGGCCCTGATGATGCTCGGTTCCTTCGCGCTGGTCGTCAGCAACGTGCTGGCCGACCTGGCCTACGCCGCCGCCGACCCAAGGATCCGCTATGACTGACCCCGCCCTGCCGGGCCACGCGCCCGCCCCGGCCGCCCCGCGCCGGTCCCACGACACGCCCTGGCACCGCTTCCTGCGTCAGTTCCTCAAGCACCGGCTCGCCCTCGTGAGCCTCGGGGTGCTGCTCGTGCTGGGCCTGCTGGCGATCCTCGCGCCGCACCTGACGCCCTACACCTTCGACGGGCAGGACCTGGAGATCATCGGCACGCCGCAGCCGCCCAGCCACGCGCACCCGATGGGCACCGACGAGCTGGGCCGCGACGCCTTCACGCGGGTGCTGTACGGCGCGCGCATCTCGCTGGCGGTCGGCATCAGCAGCGCGCTCATCGCGACCCTGCTGGGGACCCTCGTGGGCGCGCTCTCGGGCTACTACCGGGGCTGGACCGACACGCTGCTCATGCGCCTGACGGACGTGGTGCTGTCCATTCCGCTGCTGCCCCTGGTCATCCTGGTCAGCGGCATGATCCGCCCGAGCGTGACCCTGCTCGTGTGCATCATCGGGGCGCTGGGCTGGATGGGCACCGCCCGCCTGATCCGGGGCCAGTTCATGAGCCTGCGCGAGCGCGAGTACGTCGAGGCCAGCCGGGCGCTGGGCGGCAGCCACGGCCGCATCATGTTCCGCCACATCCTGCCCAACGCCCTGGGGCCGGTGGTCGTGTCCACGACCCTGGCGGTGGGCGGGGCGATCATGCTCGAAAGCGCGCTGAGCTTCCTGGGCCTGGGCGTCCAGCCGCCGACCCCCACCTGGGGCAACCTGCTGAACTCCGCGAGCCAGTGGCTCCAGGGCGCGCCGTGGCTGGCCGTCTTCCCGGGACTGATGATCCTCGTGACCGTGCTGGCCGTCAACTTCCTGGGCGACGGACTGCGCGACGCCCTCGACCCCCGCTCCTGACCCTGCGGGTTCCCCTTCCCCTTCGCCTCGCCTGATCCACCGCGTCAAAGGAAACAACCATGAAGATCACCATCATTGGGGCCGGCGCCATCGGCGGCCTCGCGGGCGCCTACATGTCCGCCCAGGGCCACGACGTCACCCTCACCGACCGCTGGGCCGAGCATATCGACGCCCTCAAGAGGGACGGCCTGCGCACCGACGGCGTGCGCGGCGAGCGGCACTTCGGGGTCAAGGCCCTGCACCCCCACGAACTGACCGGTCCCCTCGAATGCGTCATGATCGCCACCAAGTCGCAGCACAGCCTGGAGGCCCTGGAAAGCGTACTGCCCCTGTTCGGGCCGGACACCTTCGTCGTGTCCTACCAGAACGGCTTCAACGAGCCCGACCTCATCGCGCGTCTGCAAGCGGCCGGGCTGGGCGGGGCCGAGCGGGTCATGGGCAGCATCCCCAACTACGGCGGCGCACTCGTGGACCCCGGTCACATCGAGTTCGTCCACGAAGGCCCCATCCAGCTCGGGGAGATGACCGGCGAGCGCACGCCCCGGCTGCTCGAACTGGCGAAGTGCCTGGAGGCCCTGACCGAGGTGCAGCTTTCGGACAACATCTGGGGCCAGATCTGGGCCAAGGAGGTCTACAGCGCGCAGGTGGTGTTCAGCGCCCTGGTCAACGCGCCCATCACCGAGAGCCTGGGCAACGAGCGCTACGCCCGCGTGGCCGGGGCGGTGGTGCGCGAGGCCCTGGAAATCGCGGAGGCCAACGGCATCCAGGTCGAGGCCTTCGACTTCTTCGACCCGGCGAACTACAAGCCCGGCACGGCCCAGGAAACGCAAAAGCTCCTCGACAACATCGCCCACGCCATCTGGCTGCTCAAGAAGGACCAGAAACCGCAGACCCATACCTTCAAGAAACGCGGCAGCGGCATCTGGTGGGACATCGTGTACCGCAACCGCCCCAGCGAGGTGCGCTCCAGCAACGGCAAACTCATCGATTTCGGCCAGCGGGTCGGGGCCGACACCCGGCTCAACGCGAGGATGTGCGAGATGATCTACGAGATAGAAGGCGGGCAGCGCGAGCTGGGCTTCCACAACTACGACGAGCTCGAACAGTACGTCCAGAGCCTCGGCAAGGCGCTGCCATGAGCGCGCCCGCCAAACTGGGGGTCGGCGTGATCGGCGCGCACGCCTGGGCCGAATCCGCGCACCTGCCCGGCTACGCCGCCCACGACCGGGTGGACCTCGTGGCGATCTGCGACACGGTGCCCGAGCGGGCGCAGCGCCTCGCCGAGCGCTTCGGCGTGCGCCGGGTCTACACCGATCACCGCGACCTGCTGGCCGACTCCGAGGTGCAGATGGTGGACGTGTGCACCCCCACTGAGACGCACCTGCCCCTGAGCCTGGCCGCCATCGCCGCCGGCAAGCACGTCCTGAGCGAGAAGCCGCTGGCCCACGACGCCGCCGACGCCTTCATGGCCGCCCGCAAGGCGCGCGAGGCGGGCGTGCGGACCAAGCTCGGCTTCACCTTCCGCTACTCGCCCGCCATCCGGCAGATCCACCGCTGGATCCGGGACGGCACGCTGGGCGAGATCTACCACGTGCACGGCCTGGAACAGAACAGCCAGTTCCTCGACCCGCACTACCCGCTGCGGCAGGTGCCCAGCGGCGCGGATTTCGCCCAGCTCATCCCCTCCTCGGTGGTGGGCTACGGCTCGCACCTGCTGGACCTCGTGCGCTGGTGCGCGGGCGAGTACCGCAGCGTCATCGGCAGCATGAGCAACTTCGTGCCGCGCCGCGTGGTGCGCGGCTACGGCGAGGCCCTTCAGGACATCCGGGTCGAGGACGGCACGGTCGCGCTGGCCGAATTCGAGAGCGGCGCGCAGGGCATCCTGCAGACGAGTTACGTCGCCGTCGGCAACTACCCCGGTGTCGAGCTGCGGGTCTACGGCAGCAAGGGAGCGGCCGTGGCGCGGCTGGTCGAGGAAAACGGGGTGGCCGAGACGCTGCGCTTCGCCACCGCCGAGCAGGTCGAGTTCCGGGACGTGGCCCTGCCCGAGTCGGCCTACCCGCCCGGCACCACGCTGCATACCCCCTGGCCGGAGCTGTATTACCGCAACCTCGTGCGGCATTTCGTGGACGAGATCCTGGACGGCACGCCCGAGGAATGCACCTTCTACGACGGGGCCAAGAGCCAGGAGGTCGTGAACGCCATCGTGCAGTCGGCCACCGGGCGCCGCTGGGTGGACCTGCCGCTGTACCCCGAGGAACACGCCGAATCGGCGGCGGCCCTGTGACCTCGCCGTCCGCGCTCGTTGACCGCTATCTGGCGGTCCACGGGCAGTTCCGGCCGGTGGACCTGACCTTCATGGGGTTGCCCGGCCACGACCACCGCCTGCCCCCGGCCGGCCCGGAGGTGGAGGCGCAGGAGCGCGGGGCGCTGGAGGCGCTGCGGGCCGAGCTGGCCCCGGAGCTGCCGGGGGCCGCCGCCCTGTCTGCGGGCGAGCGGCTGGACCTGCGGCTGCTGGACGGCCAGCTGCGCCACCTGCTGGCCGAGCTGGAGCGTGCGCCGAGGTGGCGCAACCCCGCCTGGTATACCGGCGAGGCCGCCTTCGGGATCATCTCGCTGCTGCTGCCCCGCCCCGGCGGATCGCCGCAGGAGCTGCGCGCGGCGCTGCTGGGCCGCCTGAACGACCTGCCCCGGTTCTTTGCCGAGGCGGCCGGGCAGCTCGGGGCCGCCGCCCTGCCCGCCGACTGGGCGTTCCGTGCGGCGCAGGAGGCCGGCGCCTTGGCGCAGTTCCTGGGTGCGGAGCTGTGGCTGCACCCCGACGTGCCCCGCGACCCGGAACTCGTCGTGGCGGCCAAACAGGGCGCGGAGGCGGCCACGCACCTGGCTACCCTGCTGCGCGGCCCCCTGGCCGGGCGCGCCGACGTGCCGGTGGCCTGCGGTGAGGCCCATCTGGACTTCCTGATGCGGGAGGTCCACGGCCTGCCCTTCGGTCCCCGCGAGGCCCTGGCGCGCGCCGAGGCGGCCTTCGGGCGCCTGAGTGCCGAACTCGCCGAGGACGCGCGGGCCTTCGGGCAGGACTGGCGGGAGGTGCTGCGCGGGCTGGACGCCGTACGCCCCGACCCCGAGGCCCTGGTCGCCACCTACGAGCACTGGCACCGCGAGGCCCTGCGGGCGGCCGAGGCCTGCGGGCTGGTCACGGGGGCGCGGGACTACGCCCTGTCCTTCGTGCCCATGCCCGCCTGGGCGCGCGAGGTGTCCAGGGAGCTGTATTTCCTGTTCTACCGCTCGCCGGCCGCCGGGCGCGCCGGAACGGGCAGCGTGTACTGGGTGACCCAGGACGGGCCGCCGCCCAGCGTCAGCTTCATCAAGCTCGTCCACGCCGTCCACCACGGGTCGGTCGGGCACCACACGCAGAACGCCTTCGCCCGCCAGGCCCCGTCGCGGCTGGCCCGGCTCGGCGGGACCGACGGCGCGCTGGGCCTGGTGTTCCTGAGTTCCGGCACGGCGGTCGAGGGCTGGGCCTGCTACGCCGAGGACCTGCTGCTCGAAGCGCCCGGTTTTTACACCCCCGAAGAGGCCCTGCTGCTCAAGAGTTTCGAGCGGCGCAACGCGGCCTGCTGCATTGCCGACCTGCGCCTGCACCTGGGCGACTGGACGCTGGACGGGATGCGCGAGTACTACCGCTCGGAGGTGGGCTTTCCCGAGGCCCGCATCTGGGCCGAGAGCACCCGCAACAGCATGCTGCCCGCCACCCGCCTGATGTACTGGCTGGGCACCGAACAGATCCGGGCGCTGCGCTCCGGCGAGGCCGAGCGCCCCCGCGCCGTCCACGACTGGCTGCTGGCGCACGGCCACGCCCCGGTCCACTGGCTGATCCCCACTCCCCCCCTTCCCGCCCCTTCCGGAGGCCCCTCGTGACCCTGAACGCCGAAGAACGCCGCGACCTGCGGCAACGCTACCTGAAGGTCGACACCGCCAATGTCGCCGACATCCTCGACGAACTCGGCCACCCCGACCTGGGCCTGAGCGCCGACTTCTGGCCCATCCGCCAGCGCCTCGAAAAGATGGCGGGCTGGGCCTACACCGTCCGGGGCCAGCTCACCCCCTACCCCGGCACCGGGGACCCCCGCAAGATGGAGGCGGTCGCCGGCATCGGCCCTGACGAGCTGAGCGTCTGGAGCGGCGGCGGGGCCGAGGGCATCTGCTTTTTCGGGGAACTCATCGCGCGCGGCATGCAGTACCGGGGCAGCGTGGGCGCGCTCGTGGACGGCGGCATCCGGGACATCGAGTGGCTCGACCGCATGGACTATCCGGTCTTCGCGCGCTACCGGACCCCGGTGCAGTCCATCGGCCGCTGGCAGGTCAACGCCTGGCAGGTGCCGGTCTACCTGCCGGGGGCGACCGCCAGACAGGTCACCGTGCGGCCCGGCGACTTCATCCTGGCGGATTTCGACGGGGCCATCGTCATTCCGGCCGAGCTGGCCGCCGACGTGCTCGTCAAGGCTGAGGCCCTGACCGAGAAGGAACGCCTCATCCGCGCCGACCTGGAGGCCGGGGCCACCCTGCCCGACGTGCTGGCGCGCTACGGGCACGTATGAAGCTTTTCAGGACGCCGACCCCGGCGCTGGTCACGGCGGCCAGCAGCGGCCTGGGCTTCGCCACGGCCCTCGAACTGGCGCGCGAGGGCGCGGCGGTGGCGTTGTGCTCGCGTGACCTGACCCGCGCACAGGAGGCCGCCCAGGAGATCACGGCGGCCACCGGCGCGCCTGTGCTCGCCCTGGAGGCGGATGTGCGCGATCCGGCGGCCTGCACGGCCGTCGTCGAGCAGGCCGCCGAGGCGCTCGGGGGCCTGGGCATTCTGGTGTGCAACGCGGGCGGGCCGGCACCGGGCGGTTTCGAGCGTTTCGACGACGCCGCCTGGGCCGAGGCCTTCGACCTCACCCTCATGAGCACGGTGCGGCTCACCCGCGCGGCCCTGCCCCACCTGCGGGCCGGGGGCGGCCGGATCCTGACCATCGTCAGTTCCAGCGTCAGGCGGCCGCTGCCCAACCTGACCCTCTCCAACGCGCTGCGGCCCGCTGTGCAGGGCCTCATGAAGTCCCTGAGCCTCGAACTCGCGCCGGACATCGCCGTGAACTGCATCGCGCCGGGCCGGGTCCTGACCGAGCGTATCCAGGAACTCGACGAGGCGCGGGCCGCCCGCGAGGGCCGGACCTGGGAACAGGTGCGCGCCCAGACCGAGCGCGAGATTCCGCTGGGCCGTCTGGGCGATCCGGCGGAGTTCGGGCGGGTGGCGGCCTTCCTGTGTTCTCCGGTGGCTTCGTACATCACGGGCAGCACCCTGCTCGTGGACGGCGGGGCGGTGACCAACCTGTGACGGGTCCCGGCGCATACGACCCCGAGCAGCACGCCCGCCTGATGGTCGAGTACTGCATCGACGCCCAGCCGGGCGACCGGGTGCTCGTGGCCTGCACCACCCTGGCGCTGCCCCTGGTCGAGGGCATCCACCGGGCGCTGCTCGGGCGCGGCGCGCAGCCGGTCCTGCGGCTCGACTACCCGGGGCAGCAGGAGGACTTCCTGCGGCTGGCCCCCGACCACCTGCTCGACCACCTGCACCCGGCCGACCTGGCCGACATGGAGAGTGTCCAGGCCAGCATCCGGATTCTCACGCCGCAGCGGCCCCGCCCCGGCGACCCGGCGCGCCAGGCGCGGCACACACGCACGGCCCAGCCGGTCGCCGCGGCCCGCGCGCAGCGCCGCTGGACCCTGACGCTCTACCCGACGCCGGACGGCGCGCAGATGGCGGGCATGGCCCTGGACGAGTACGAACGGTTCGTGAGCAGCGCGCTGTTTCTGGACCGGCCCGACCCGGTCGCGGCCTGGGCCGCCGTGCGCGCGCAGCAGGCCGACCTCATCGGGCGGCTGTCGGCCGCCGAGGAGGTACGTCTCGTGGCGCCCGGCACCGACCTGCGCCTGAACATCGCCGGGCGGCAATGGGTGAACAGCGACGGCAAGCGCAACATGCCCAGCGGCGAGGTCTTCACCGGGCCGCACGAGGACAGCGCCGAGGGCGTGATCCACTACGACCTGCCCACGACCTTCCAGGGCCAGCGGGTCCGCGACATCCGGCTGCGTTTCGAGGGGGGGCGCGTGGTCGAGGCCCATGCCGAGGAAGGCGACGACGCCCTCCAGGCGGCCCTCCAGACGGACGACGGGGCCAGATACGTGGGCGAACTCGGCATCGGCACGAACGCGGGAATTCAGCGCCCCAGCATGAACATCCTGTTCGACGAGAAGATCAGCGGGACGGTTCACCTCGCGCTGGGCAACAGCTACCCGGAGACCGGCGGCACCAACCGTTCGGCCCTGCACTGGGACATGATCCGGGACCTGCGGCCGGGCGGCGAGATCCTGCTCGACGGTCAGCCCTTCCAGCGCGACGGCCAGTTCTGCTGAGAAGACGGGGGAGGGGGTGTGCCCCCAGCCCCGCGCGCACGGGGGCCTGGGGAGCACACCAGCCGTTCAGCCCTCGGGCCGCTCAGGTCTGGAACAGCCGGCTCTCCAGGCCGGCCTGCTCGGCCGCCGCCACGTCGAGCAGCGGCGAGAAACCGCCGAGGTCTTCCGGTGTGGCGAGCAGCGCCGCCTCTACGCAGGCCAGCGCCCCGGCCTCGCAGGCGGCGGCGCAGGCCTGGGCCTCCAGTCCCCCCAGGCGCATGAGGCGCGTGGCGGAGGTCGCGCGTCCCAGCAGCCACGCCGAGACGTAGGCCGTGACCGCCGCCTCGCGCGTCGCCCCCAGCGCCCCCGCCAGCGCCCCGAAGGTGGTCGCGTGGTGCCGGGTGGGGCAGAGTGCACCCTCTTCGGCGGGCCACAGCGTGCGGGCCGCCCGGCGCAGGTTGACCCCGACCCGCAGGCTGGCGCGGCGCGGACCCTCGACCAGCTTGAGGTCGTCGAGCAGCGCGTCGAGGTCGCGCAGCGCTCCGGCCCCGGCCCTCCAGGCGAGCGCGCAGGCGGGCGCGTCCTGCACGCCCCAGCCGTGCGCGAGCTGCCCGCGCAGGAAGGCGGTCAGGTCGGCGGCGCCGCCGACCTCGCCCCGGGTGGTGAGGGTTTCCAGGCCGTCGCTGAAAGCGTAGGCCCCTGCCGGAAAGGCGGAGTCGCACAGTTGCAGCAGGCGCAGGTTCACGGCCCGGCTCCGGACGGTCCGTGTTCCCAGGAGGGCCGACCCAGAAAGGGCCGGGCCTGGCGCGTGAAGGGCACGTCCAGCCGCGTGAGCAGCAGTTCCATAGGGGCGTCCCACGGCGTCAGGAAGAGGCCTTCCCCGGCCTCCACGAAGTCCCGGTGGAGGTTGCCCACCGCGTGCGCGACCCGCGCGGCCTCGGCCAGACTGCGCGGCGCGACGGCGGCCACGTCCTCGTCAGCCGCCGCGACCACGTAGGCCACGCCCGCCCGGACCTCCAGCACCTGTCCGGGCGAGAGGACCGTGCCGGTCGGGTAGGCCAGGCGCAGCTCCTCGCCGTCGGGGGCCGTCAGGCGGCGGCGCACCCGTCGGCGGTCGGCGGCGCTCATGGAAATGGCGACCGCCTGCGTGCCGGGCGGCGGGGAATCCGGCACGCCCGGCTGCGGCAGCACGGCCCGGCGCAGCCCGGTCAGGCGTGTCAGGTCCGGTCTCCCTGCACGAAGGCGTACCACTCGTCCAGGCCGCTGCCCTTCTTGCTGCTCAGCTCGATGATCGGCACGCCGGGGCGCGCGCGGCCGATATTCTCGCGGCACAGGTCGCGGTCGAATTCGACGGCCTCGGCCAGATCGCCCTTCGTGATGACCACCACGTCGGCGGTATTGAACATGGTGGGGTATTTCAGCGGCTTGTCCTCGCCCTCGGTGGTCGAGATCAGGACCGCGCGGGCCGCCTCGCCCAGATCGTAGCTGCTCGGACATACGAGGTTGCCCACGTTCTCCAGAAACAGCACGTCCAGCCCGGCGAGGTCGAAACGGGGCAGCACGCCCTGGACCATCGCCGCGTCGAGGTGACAGACCGTGCCGGTCACGATCTGTTCGGCCTGCGCCCCCCACTGCCGCAGCCGCGCGGCGTCGTTCTCGGTGGCGAGGTCGCCCACCGCGACCGCCATGCGCCGCGTGCCCGCGAGGTCGCGCAGCGTGCGCTCGAGCAGCGCCGTCTTGCCCGCGCCGGGGCTGCTCACGAGATTGATGGCCCGCACCCCCGCCGCCGCAAAGGCGCTGCGGTTCTCGGCGGCCGTGAGGTCGTTGGCCTTCAGGATCTTCTGCCGCACCGTGACGATGCGGGGTGTGGTGGTGGTCATCGTTTCTCCTCGGTCATGCCAGTTCCAGTTCGTCGAGTTCCAGTTCGTCGCCTTCCAGCAGCCGGGGCGTCGGCGCGCCGCACAGCGGGCAGCTCAGCCCACGCGCGACCTCCAGCGTCACCGGGCCGTGCTGCGGGCACTCGCCCACCCCCGGCACGGCCACGACCGTCAGCCGCGCCCCGGCCAGCGGCGTGCCCTCGGCGGCGGCGGGAAAGGCGGCGGCCAGGGCGGCGGGAACCACACTCGACCACGCGCCGATCCGCACGGTCAGGGCGGTGGCCCGCGCCGCGCCATGTTCGCGCAGCACGTCCCCGGCGACCTCGATCAAGGCCAGAGCGACAGAGGACTCGTGCATGTCAGGCCCGCCCACGCGGCTGGGTCGCCAGCACGTCCAGCGCGTCGAGGTCGCCGGGCAGGGCCGGGCGCGACATCAGGGGAGGGGTCAAGGGCGGGCCTCCATCTCAGAACAGGAAGTATTTCTGTGTGAGCGGCAGCGTCTCGGCCGGTTCGCAGGTCACCACTTCGCCGTTCACGCGCACCTCGTAGGTCTCGGGGTTGACCTCGATGTCGGGCGTCTCGGCGTTCAGGACCATGTCGCGCTTGCCGATGTCGCGCGTGTGCGACACGGCGGCGTAGCGGCGGCCCACCTCGGGCAGCGTGCCCGACTCCAGACTCGCTCCCGACACGAAATGCAGGCAGGTCGCGTCCAGGCCGCCGCCGTGCGCCGCGAACATCGGGCGCGGATACACCGGCTGCGGTGTGGGGATGCTCGCGCCGGGGTCGCCCATCTGCGCGGCGACCACGAAGCCGCCCTTGATGACCATCGCCGTCTTGACACCGAAAAAGGCCGGTTTCCACAGGACGAGGTCGGCCAGTTTGCCCACCTCCACGCTGCCGACCTCGTGCGCGATGCCGTGCGCGACCGCCGGGTTGATGGTGTATTTGGCGACGTAGCGCCGCGCCCGCAGGTTGTCGGCCCGCCCGTCGCCCCCCAGGCCCGGAATGCCCAGCGGGCCGCGCTGCACCTTCATCTTGTGCGCCGCCTGCCACGTCCGGGAGATCACCTCGCCCACCCGGCCCATCGCCTGCGAGTCGCTGCTCATCATCGAGAACACGCCCAGGTCGTGCAGCACGTCCTCGGCGGCGATGGTCTCGGGCCGGATGCGGCTTTCGGCAAAGCTCACGTCCTCCGGGATGCGCGGCGAGAGGTGGTGGCACACCATCAGCATGTCGAGGTGCTCGTGGATGGTGTTCACCGTGAAGGGCATGGTCGGGTTGGTGGAACTGGGCAGCACGTTGGGCAGCCCCGCCACCCGGATGATGTCCGGCGCGTGCCCGCCGCCCGCGCCCTCGGTATGGAAGGTGTGGATGGTGCGCCCCGCAAAGGCCCGGATGCTGTCCTCGACGAAGCCCGACTCGTTGAGGGTATCGGTGTGGATGGCGACCTGGATGTCGAATTCGTCGGCCACGCTCAGGGCCGCGTCGATGGCGGCGGGGGTCGTGCCCCAGTCCTCGTGTAATTTCAGGCCCAGCGCCCCGGCGCGGATCTGCTCGGCCAGGGGCGCCTTGGTGCTCGCGTTGCCCTTGCCCAGCAGCCCGAAATTCAGCGGCAGACCCGCCAGACTCTCCAGCATCCGCCGGATGTGCCACTCGCCCGGCGTGCAGGTCGTGGCCGAGGTGCCCGCCGTCGGGCCGGTGCCCCCGCCGATCATGGTGGTCACGCCCGATTCCAGCGCGGTCCAGGCCTGCTGCGGCGCGATGAAGTGGATGTGGGTGTCCACCCCCCCCGCCGTGAGGATGTGCCCCTCGCCCGCCACGATCTCGGTGCTCGCCCCGATGGTCAGCCCCGGCATGACCCCGGTCTGGATGCCGGGGTTACCTGCCTTCCCGATGGCGCAGATGCGCCCGTCCCGGACGCCCACGTCGGCCTTGACGACGCCCCAGTGGTCGAGGATGACCGCGTTCGTGATGACCAGGTCGGGCACATTCGGGTCGGCGCGCGTGGCGGTGCTGCTCTGGCCCAGGCCGTCGCGGATCACCTTGCCGCCGCCGAACTTCACCTCCTCGCCGTAGGTGGTGAGGTCGCGCTCGATCTCGACGAGCAGCGCGGTGTCGCCCAGCCGCACCCGGTCGCCGGTCGTGGGGCCGTAGAGGTCGGCGTACTGGCGGCGGGTGAGTTTCATGGGGTCTCCAGGGGAAGGGGGGAGGTCGGGAGATCAGGCCGCAGGGTCGGCCCCTTCATTCCGCGCCCCCGAAGCCGGCCGCCCGCGCCCGTTCCAGCGCCGCCTCGCGCGCGCCGGGGGCGTCGAGGTCGCCGCCCACCAGGGCGTTCATGCCGTAGACCGTACGCTCGCCGCCCAGTGGCACGAGTTCCACCTCGCGCTCCTCGCCCGGCTCGAAACGCACGGCGGTCCCGGCGGCGATGTTCAGGCGCTGGCCGTAGGCGTCGGCGCGCGCGAAGTGCAGGGCCGCGTTCACCTCGAAGAAGTGGAAGTGGCTCCCGACCTGAATGGGCCGGTCGGCGCGGTTGGCGACCGTCAGCGTGGTCACGGGCAGGCCGGCGTTCAGTTCGATCTCGCCGTCTCCGAGCAGGTACTCGCCCGGCACGCCGCCGCCCGCGCCCCGGATGGGGTCGTGGATGGTGACCAGCTTGGTGCCGTCGGGAAAGGTGCCCTCCACCTGGATGTCGTAGATCATCGCCGGGACGCCGTCCATCACGTCGTCGGGCGTGAGGATGGTCGTCCCCCAGCCCATCAGGTCCTCGACGCTGCGGCCCTCGCGGATGCCCTCCAGCACCTCGGCGGTGATCAGGGCGACCGCCTCGGGGTGATTGAGCTTCAGGCCGCGCGCGCGCCTTTGCCGCGCCAGCTCGGCCGCCGTGAAGATCAGCAGTTTGTCGCGCTCCCGCTCGGTCAGTTGCATGAGGTCTCCCCGGCGGCCGGTCCCTGCCGGCTTTTCCGCTGCGCTCAACCTAATGGGCCCGGGCGCGCGCCGTCCTGCGCAGTTCTAAACAAGTGTCTGCCGGCCCACAGATCCGCCCTCGATGTGCGGCCTGGCCGGGCTGCACAGACCGGGTCGCGCGCCTGCGGCGACCGCCCCCTCAGAATGGGGCGGCAGAGGCCGGGCGGCCACAGCGGCCTCCGGTCCCCCGCAAGGAGGCCCATGACTCTTCCCCTGAAAATCGGCGTCGGCGGTCCGGTCGGCAGCGGCAAGACGGCGCTGCTCGAACGCCTGTGCCGCGAGCTGCGCGGACGCTACGAACTCGGCGTCATCACCAACGACATCTACACCTTCGAGGACCAGCGGATTCTGACGCAGGCGGCGGCGCTGCCCCCCGAGCGCATCCGGGGCGTGCAGACCGGCGGGTGTCCCCACACCGCCATCCGCGAGGACTCCTCGCTGAATCAGGAAGCCGTCGAGGCCCTCCAGGCCGATTTTCCGGCACTCGAACTGCTGCTCATCGAGTCGGGGGGCGACAACCTCGCGAGCAGCTTCTCGCCGGAACTCGTGGACGCCTGGATTTTCGTCCTCGACGTGTCGGGCGGGGAAAAGGTGCCGCGCAAGGGGGGGCCGGGCATCCGGGCCTCCGACCTGCTCGTCATCAACAAGACCGACCTCGCGCCGCTGGTGGGGGCCGACCTGGGGGTCATGGACCGCGACGCCCGCGCGCAGCGCACCGTGGGGGGCGAGGTGCGGCCCTACGTCTTTTCCGACCTGAAACGGGGCCAGGGGGTCGCCGACGTGATCGCCTGGATCGAGCGTGACCTGCTGTTTCTGGACGTGCCGGGGCCACAGGTCGGGTTGCGGCCGTGACCCTGACCCGCCGGACGCGCACCGGGGAGCTGCACCTGCACTTCGCCCGGCGCGGCGGCCGGACGGCGCTGCTGCGCGACCGCCAGAAAGCGCCTCTGATGGTCGTGCGGCCCTTCGAACTGCCCTGCGGCACTCTGATGGTGTTCATCGTGAACCCGACCGGCGGCGTGCTGGGCGGGGACCACAGCGAGATCCGGGTGGAGGTCGAGCCGGGCGCGCGGGCGCTGGTCCTCACGCAGTCGGCGGCGCGCGTGCAGCCCTCGCCGGACGGGGCCGCCGCCACGCAGGACCTCCGGTTCAGGGTGGCGGCGGGCGCGCGGCTGGAATACTACCCCGAACGCACCCTGCCCTTCGCGGGCAGCCGCCTGCGCCAGACCCTGCGCGCCGAGCTGGAACCGGGCGCCGAACTGGGTCTGAGCGAGACCCTGGCCTCGGGCCGGGTCCACAGCGGCGAGCGCCTGCGTTTCGCCGAGTACGACAGCCGCACCGAGGTCTGGCAGGGGGGGCGGCGGGTCTACCTCGACCGCCAGCGCCTCGTGCCGGGAGACGAGACCCGCGCGCCGGGCATCTGGGCGGCGCGCGACTACGCGGCGAGCGGCGTATGGGTCGGTGCGGGCGAGGTCACCGACTGGCCCGCCACAGCGGGGATCCTGGCGACCGGGCGCACGGCGGGCGGGGCCGTGTGGCTGCGCGGGGCCGCCGCGCGCGGGCCGGTGCTGGATACGGCGCTGGGCGTGGCCCGCGAGGCGCTGCGCGCCCAGCTGTTCGGCGCGCCGCCCCTGCGCGTGCGCCGCTGAGAGGAGCGGAAAAAGGCGGGGCCGGGAGGGCGTCCCTGGCGGGCGGGGGCCGGCCAGGGACGCCGCTTGACATCTCCGGGGGGGCTGACTAAGCTGGCAGGGTCATTAAATTAATTAAGTAAAGGAGACGACATGCGCTCCCAGAAAGTGGACCAGCGGGCCGCGCGGGTCATCCACCGCGCCATGATTCTCAACGAGCTGCGCCGTCACGGACCGCTGAGCCGGACCCAGCTCGCGCAGCGCACACAGCTCAGTACGGCCGCCGTGTCCTTTGTCACGGCCGACCTGATCGCCGAGGCGCTGCTCGTCGAGCAGTCGCAGCAGGCGAGCCGGGGCCGGGCGGTGCCGCTCGACGTGAACTACGCCGGGCACTTCGCGGTGGGGCTCAAGGTCATGGAAACCCGGCTGGAAGCGGTCCTGACCGATCTCTCGCTGCGGACCCTGGCCGGTACCACGGTCGAGTACGCCGACCACACCCCGCAGAGCGTGACCGCCGCCGCCGCGCGGGCCACCGACGACCTGCTCGCGCAGGCGGGGCTGGGGCGCGGGCGTCTGGGCGGGGTGGGGCTGGGGCTGGCGGGCAACATCGACCCGCGCAGCGGCCTGTGCATGTCCTCCTTTCGCCTGGGCTGGCGCAACGTGCCCATCACCGCGCTGATCTCGGAGGCGACCGGCGTGCCGGTCTGGGCCGACAACGACGTGAACGCCTTCGCCACCGCCGAGCGCCTGATGGGCCGGGGAAAGCACGCCCGCGACTTTCTGGTGGTCACGGTGGGGCGCGGCATCGGCTCGGGGCTGGTGCTGGGCGGCGAACTGTACCGGGGCGGCCGGGGCGGCGCGGGCGAACTGGGGCACCTGCTCTCGGAACCGGGCGGCCGTCTGTGCGAGTGCGGCAAGCGCGGCTGCCTGGAGGCCTACGCCTCCGAGCCGAGCCTCGCGCAGCGGCTGGCCGAGTCGGGGGTAGGCCTGCACGGCCCCGCCGATTTCGCCGCGCTGGTCGCGGATGGCGACCCCCGCGCCCTGGCCCTGGTGGCGGAGGCGGGCGAGCGGCTGGGGCGCGCGCTGGCGCAGGCCGCCAACCTGCTCGACCCCGAACTGATCATCGTGGGCGGCGAGGGCGTGCGCCTGGGCGAGCCGCTGTTCGCGCCGATGCGCGGGGCGCTGTACGCCCACCTGCATGCGCCGGAACCGCGCCGGTTGCCGCTGCTGGTCGAGCCCTGGGGCGACGACGCCTGGGCCTGCGGCGCCGCCGGACTGGTCGTCGAGCAGTTTTTCGGGGACCACGAGCAGGGGCCGCCCGCCCGCGCCGCGCCGCCCGCCCTGGCCGGACCCATGTAGCGGCCCTCCACGTTGTCCCCCGCCCTGCCCCCTGCCTGCGCCGGAACCCGCCCTGGTTCCAAAAGGAACACCGAATGCGAAAGCTCCTGACCCTGACCGCCGTGCTGGCCGCCGCCCTGACCGTCTCCGCCCACGCGCAGCAGCCCAAGAACGTCTTTACCGTGGTGCGCCCGACCCAGTGGGGCGCGCAGAACTTCAACCCCTTCGCGCCCGGCGACCAGCACCTGCTGCCGACCAACAGCGCCATATACGAGTCGCTGTTCTACGTGAACACCCTGAACGGCAAGGTGACGCCGGTCCTGGGCACCAAGTACACCTGGAGCGCCGACAACAAGACCCTGACCGTCTCCACCCGCCCCGGCGTGAAGTGGCACGACGGCTCGGCCTTCAGCGCCCGCGACGCGGCCTTCACCTTCAACTACCTCAAGCAGTATCCGGCGCTGGACACCTCGGCCATCTGGAAAAACGGGCTGGCGGGCGCCAAGGCCACGAACGACACGACCCTGGTCCTGACCTTCTCGAAGGCCAACACGACCATCTTCCCCTACATCGCCGGGCAGATGATCGTGCCCGAGGCCATCTGGAGCAAGATCACCTCGCCGCTCACCGAGACGAACGCCAAGCCGGTGGGCACCGGCCCCTTCACCTTCGACGCCTACAGCCAGCAGGCCCTGCGGGTGCTGAAAAACCCCAACTACTGGATGAAGGGCCAGCCCTACATCGACGCGGTGGTGTGGGTCTCGACGAACAGCAACGACGCCGCGCTCCTCAAGCTCCTGAAGGGCGAGGCCGACTACGGCTACGTCGGGCAGGCCGACCCCGTGAACGGCTACCAGAAGAAAGGCCCCAACAACCAGTTCTGGTGGCCGGTGACGGGCGACAACTACCTGTACTTCAATACCACCAAGGCGCCCTTCAATGACCCGGCCTTCCGGCGCGCGCTCTCGCAGGGGGTCAACACCGCGAACGTGGCCGAGAAGGCCTACGCCGGGGCCGCCAAGGCCGCCCACAGCAGCGGCATCATCCCGGGGCAGCAGGCGCAGTGGCTCCCGGCCGGCACCGCCAGCCTGAAGTACGACATGGCCGCCGCCGACGCCGCCCTGACCCGGGCCGGCTACAAGAAGAACGCCCAGGGCGTGCGCCTGGGCAAGGACGGCAAGCCGCTGCCCACCTTCAAGATCCTGGTCGGCGCGGGCTGGACCGACTTCATCACGATGGCGCAGGTCGTCGGCGGCGACCTCAAGAAGATCGGCCTGAACACCCAGATCGACCAGCAGGCCTGGAGCAGCTACTCGGGCGGCCTGCAAACGGGCACCTTCGACATGGGCATCAGCTGGGGCTGGGGCGGCGGCCCGACCCCCTACTACCTGTTCAACCAGAGCTTCGGGCCCGAGTACAGCGCGGCGGTGGGCAAGACCGCGCCCAGCAACCTCTCGCGCTACACCAACCCCGCCGTCACGGCGGCCCTGACGCAGTTCCAGAGCACCAGCGACACGGCCGCCCAGAAAAAGGCCATGGCGACCATCGTCAGGGCGGTCATGACCGACATGCCCTGGCTGCCGCTCACCGACCGCTCGGAGTTCTCGAACTACTCGACGGTACGCTTCACCGGCTTCCCGACTGCCCAGAACCCCTACAACTCGGGCACGGCCGACGACACGGCGGGCGCCCGCCTGATGTACCTGAACGTCAAGCCCAAGTGAGCGGGAACGGGGGCCGCTGTCCGGTCGGCCCCCGTTTCCACCGCCAGCCCCCACTCCGCCCGGACGAACCCGTGACCTCCCCACGGGTTCGTCGGAGGTTTGCATGCCCTACCTGCTGCGCAAATTCCTGTTCCTGCTGCTGACCCTCTGGGCGGCGGTCACGCTCAACTTCGTCCTGCCGCGCCTCGTGCCCGGCGATCCCATCGGCGCGATGCTCGCCAAGTACCAGGGCAAGCTCGACCCCTCGGCGGTGGACGCCCTGACGGTCGCCTACGGCCTGAACGACCAGGGCAGCCTCCTGACGCAGTACGTGACCTACCTGGGCCACATGCTGCGCGGCGACTTCGGGCGCTCCATCGGGCAGTTTCCGACGCCGGTCGTGGACATCGTCGCCCAGGCCGCGCCCTGGACCATCGGGCTGGTGGGCATCTGCACCGTTCTGGCCTTTCTGCTGGGCAGCGCCCTGGGTCTGTACAGCGCGTGGCGCCGGGGGGGGCGGGTGGCAGACGCCCTGCCGCCCATCGCCCTGTTCCTGAACTCCATGCCGTACTTCTGGTTCGCGCTGCTGCTGCTGTACCTGCTGGCCTTCCGCACCGGCACCTTTCCGCTGAGTGGCAGCCTCGACCCCTTCCTGACGCAGTTCAGCGCCGACTGGTGGAAGAGCCTGCTGCGCCACGCCGCGCTGCCGGCCCTGACCATCGTGGTGACGGCGGCGGGCGGCTGGCTGATCACCATGCGCAACAACGTGATGGGCGTGATGGGCGAGGACTACGTCGCCTTCGCCCGCGCCAAGGGCCTGAGCGAGGGGCGGCTGCTCAACCGCTATGTGCTGCGCAACGCCCTGCTGCCGAGCTTCACGGCTTTCGGCATGGCGCTGGGCTTCGTGGTGGGCGGCAGCATCCTGACCGAGACGGTGTTCTCGTACCCGGGGCTGGGCCTCCAGCTCTACAACGCCGTGACCACGCTGGACTACCCGCTCATGCAGGCCATCTTCCTGTTCATCGCCCTGGCGGTGCTCATCGCCAACTTCATCGTGGACGCGCTGTACGCCGTCCTCGACCCGCGCGTGCGCGACGGGAAGGCCGGATGAAAAGTCTCCTGACCTTCCTGCGGCGCTCGCCGCGCGCGGCGGCCGGGGCGGCGCTGCTGCTCCTCATGTTCGCGCTGGCGCTCTTCGCGCCGCTGCTCACGCCCTACTCGCCCACCTCGCAGGACTTCGGGACGTGGCTGCCGCCGCAGGCCGGGCACCTCCTGGGCACGACCGCGCTGGGCCAGGACATCTGGACGCAGCTGCTGTACGGCGCGCGGCTCACGCTGCTCATCGGCTTCGCGGCCGGCATCGTCGCCACCTTCATCGGCACGGCGCTGGGACTCACGGCGGCCTACTTCGGGGGCAAGACCGACGAGGCCATCAACGTGCTCGTCAACGTCTTCCTGGTGCTGCCGGGGCTGCCGCTGCTCATCATCGCCAGCGCTTTTCTGCGCGGCGGCGGCGTGTGGTCCATCATCATCGTCATCGCGCTCACCGGCTGGGCCTGGGGCGCGCGGGTGCTGCGCTCGCAGGCGCTGGCGCTGCGCGGGCGCGACTTCGTGTCGGCCGCCATCGCCTCGGGCGAGCGCCCGCTGCGCATCATCTTCGCGGAGATGCTGCCCAACCTCGCGGGCCTCATCGCGGCGAGCTTCTTCGGCACCGCGCTCTACGCCGTGCTGTCGGAGGCCGGGCTGGCCTACCTGGGCATGGGCGACGTATCGCAGGTCACCTGGGGCACCATGCTGTACTGGGCCGGGGCGCGCGGCGCGCTTCTCCAGGGCGCGTGGTGGTGGATCGCCGCGCCCGGCCTGATGATCGCGCTGCTGGGCACGGCCTTCGCGCTCATCAACTTCGGCATCGACGAGATCACCAACCCGCGCATCGTGAATGCGGGGATGGGCCGCCGCAGGGACCGGCGCCGGGCGGGCCGGGCGAAGGTGGCCCCGGCCCTGGCCGCCACGTCCGCCCCGGCCACTGCCCCGGCTGCCGCGCCGCTGCTGGCCGTCTCGCACCTCGACGCCGGCTACCTCACGCCGCGCACGGGCCGCGCGGGCAGCGGGCGCGTGCGGGCCGTGCGCGACGTGTCGCTGGACATCGCGCCGGGCGAGTTCGTGGGGCTGGCGGGCGAGTCGGGCTGCGGCAAGTCCACCCTGGCCTTTGCGGCGACGCGGCTGCTCGAAGCTCCGGGCACGGTCTTCGGCGGCGAGTCGCGCCTGTCGGGCCAGGACCTGCTGTCGCTGAGCCCCGAGGAGCTGCGCCGGGTGCGCTGGCGCGACTACTCGGTGGTGTTCCAGGCGAGCATGAACATCCTCAACCCCGTGCTGCGCGTGCGCGAACAGGTATACGACGCGATGCAGGCGCACGGCGTGAAGGACCCGGCCCGGCTGGAGGCCCGCGCCCGCGAACTGTTCGAGCTGGTGGGCATCCGCCCGGACTATCTGGCTGCCTACCCACACCAGCTCTCGGGCGGCATGAAGCAGCGCGTGGTGATCGCCATCGCGCTGGCCCTCGAACCCAAACTCGTCGTGATGGACGAGCCGACCACGGCGCTCGACGTGGTGGTCCAGCGCCAGATCCTCCAGGAAATCGACGCGGCCCGCCGCCGCCTGGGCATCTCGGTCGTCTTCATCACGCACGACCTGTCGCTGCTCGTCGAGATGAGTGACCGCATCGCCATCATGTACGCGGGCGAGATCATCGAGGAGGCGCCGGCCGCCGACCTCTACGCCCGCCCGCTGCACCCCTACACCGAGCGCCTCATGCACGCCTTCCCGCCGCTGGACGGCCCGCGCGAGCGCCGGGGCGGCATTCCGGGCCGGCCTCCACCGCTGAGCGCCGACTCTCCCGGCTGCCCCTTTTTCGACCGCTGCCCGAGCCGCATGCCCGGCAGGTGCGACACCCAGAAACCCGCCAGCGTGGAGATCGCGCCGGGCCACCGCGTCGCGTGCTTCCTGCACTCGACGGCTGTCAAACCCCAGGAGTACCCCGATGCCGCCGACTGATCCCGCGCCCGTTGCCCCCTCCCTGGAACTGGACGGCCTGACCAAGGTGTTCACGGTGGGGAGGTCCGGCCGCAGCGTGACCGCCGTGAACGACGTGACCCTCACCCTCGGGCGCGGCGAGGTGCTGGGGCTGGTGGGCGAGTCCGGCAGCGGCAAGAGCACCGTCGCCCGCCTGCTCTCGCGCCTGCACGAGCCGACGCGCGGCGCGCTGCGCCTGAACGGCCAGCCGGTTCCCGCGCGGCTCTCGGGCCGCTCCCTGCAGTCCTTCCGCCGGCAGGTCCAGATGATCTTCCAGGACCCCTTCGCCAGCCTCAACCCGCTGCATACGGTGGGCTACATCGTGGGGCGGCCCCTCCAGATTCACGGGCTGGCGCGCGGGCGCGAGGTGGGGCCGCAGGTCGCGGCGCTGCTGGAGCGCGTGGGCCTCTCGCCCGGCGCGGACTACGCCGCCAAACGGCCCCACGAACTCTCGGGCGGGCAGCGCCAGCGGGTGGTGATCGCCCGCGCCCTGGCCGCGCGCCCCGGCGTGATCCTGGCCGACGAGCCGACCTCGGCGCTCGACGTGTCCATCCGGCTCGACATCATGAACCTGCTGCTCGACCTGCGCGACCAGGAGGGCCTGTCCATGCTGTTCATCACCCACGACCTCGCGGGCGCGCGCTACATGAGCGACCGCGTCGCCGTGATGTACGCCGGGCACCTCGTCGAGATCGGTCCTTCCGAGGCGGTGATCGGCAACCCCCAGATGCCCTACACGCAGCTGCTCCGGAGCGCCGCGCCCAAGCCCGAGGGCAACCTCGGGGCCGGCCCGCTGGAGGCGCGCGGTGAGGTGCCCGACCTGGGCCACCTGCCGCCCGGCTGTCCCTTCGAGCCGCGCTGCCCGCACGCCCGCGCCGCGTGCCAGGGCGGCCTGCCCCGCATGTACGACGTGGGGCCGGGCCACCAGGCCCGCTGCATCCTCCACGACCCGGCGCTGGCCGCGCAGCCACCCCTCCATTTCCAGCGGCCTGCGGCTCCCCACGCCCAGATCTGATCCGGATTTTTCCGCACAAGGACGGTTCCATGCTCCAGCACATCCCCTTCGTCGAAGACCTCCTCGCGCGCATGACATTGGACGAAAAGATCGGCCAGATGACCCAGCCCGAAAAGAACAGTGTGAAGCCCGGCGACGTGGCCCGCCTCGGCCTGGGCTCGGTCCTGAGCGGCGGCGGCGGCAACCCCGACCCCAACAGCCCCCAGGGCTGGCGCGACATGGTGACGGCCTTTATCGCCGAGGCGCAGGAGTCGCGCCTGAAGATCCCGCTACTCTACGGATCGGACGCCGTACATGGGCACAACAACGTGGTGGGGGCGACCATCTTCCCGCACAACGTCGGCCTGGGGGCGACGAACGACCCGGAGCTGCTGCGCCGCATCGGCCGCGTGACCGCGCTGGAGGCCGCCGCCACGAACGTGCGCTGGGCCTTCGCGCCCGCCGTGAGCATCCCGCAGGACTTCCGCTGGGGCCGCAGCTACGAGGGCTACGGCCAGGACCCGGCGCTCGTGGGCCGGCTGGCCGCCGCGCTCGTGGAGGGCTTCAAGGGCGAGGGCTGGAACTCACCTACCGCCGTGCTGCCCTCGGTCAAGCACTTCATCGCCGACGGGGCGACCGACTGGGGCAGCGGCAAGCGCGCCCGCATGACCGATCCTGACCATGACCGCACCCTGGCAATCGCCCAGATGGGCGAGGACTTCGTGACCCTGCTGGACAAGGGAGCGTGGCAGATCGACCAGGGCGACTCCACCATTGATGAGGAGACGCTGCGCACCGTTCACCTGCCGCCCTACCGCGCCGCGCTTCAAGCCGGAGCCCTGAACGTGATGGTGTCGTACAGCAGCTGGCAGGGCCTCAAGATGCACGCGCACCGGTACCTCGTCACCGACGTGCTCAAGGGCGAGCTGGATTTCGGCGGCTTCGTCGTCTCGGACTGGGAGGGCGTGCAGCAGGTGTCGCCCGACTTCGACACCGCCGTGCGTGAGTCCATCAACGCGGGCGTGGACATGGTGATGGTGCCCTTCGACTACGAGAGCTTCATCGCCTCGCTACGCCGCGCGGTCCAGGCGGGGGAGGTCAGTGGCGAGCGCATCGACGACGCCGTGCGCCGCATCCTGAATACCAAGCACGCCCTGGGGCTGTTCGGGCAGCCGCACACCGACCCGGCCCTGCTCTCCGAGGTCGGCTCGGACGCCCACCGCGCCCTGGCCCGCGAGGCCGCCGCCAAATCGGCCGTGCTCCTCAAGAACGGGGGCGTATTTCCGCTGCCCGATGACGCCCGGCTGCTCGTGGCCGGAAAGGCCGCCGACGACCTGGGCCTGCAATGCGGCGGCTGGACGATCACCTGGATGGGCGGCGAGGGCGCGACGACCACCGGCACCACGCTGCTGGAGGGGCTGCGGGCCGGGGCCGGCGGGCGCCGGATCGAGTATGCCCCGGCCGGAGAAGGCGAGGAACGCTTTCCCCTGGGTTTCGTCGTGCTGGCCGAGGAACCCTACGCCGAGGGCATGGGCGACCGCTCGTCACTGGCCCTGACCGGCGAGCACCGTACTCTCGTCGCGCGGATGCGGGCCCGCTGCGACCAGGTGGCCGTGGTGCTGTACTCGGGCCGCCCCCTGATCGTCGCGCCGGACCTGGAGGGCTGGGACGCCTTCGTCGCCGCGTGGCTGCCCGGCAGCGAGGGGGCCGGGCTGGCCGACGTGCTGCTGGGCGCGCGGCCCTTCACCGGGCGGCTGTCCTTCGACTGGCCGCGCACGCTGGCCGACCTGCCGCGCCGCGCGGGGTCGGACGCGCTGTTCCGGGTCGGGGCGGGGGAGACGGCCGGAGAACCCGGGCGCCTGCCGGTCACGGCGGCCGACTGAGTAGAGCAGGGAGGGGCCGGGGAGAAGACTGCTTTCTCCCCGGCCCCTCCCTGCCTCAAAGGTCAGGGGCGCAGCAGCACCTTGCCCGACTTGCCGGGCGTCAGCGACGCCTGGACCGCCTGCCGGATGTCCGCCAGGGCGTAGGTGGCCTCAACCGGCAGGCGCAGTTGCCCCCCGGCGACCAGCCCGACGAGTTCGCGGATCAGGCGGGTGCGCTCCTCGGCGGGCATGTCCGCGATGATGCGGCTGCCCCAGAAGCCCTTGACCGTCAGGTGCTTGAAGATCACGTCGCCCGAGGGGATGTGCATGGGGCCGCCCGACATGGTCCCGAAGGACACGAGCAGGCCGTCGCTGCCCAGCAGGTCCGCGAGGTCGCCCGAGGCGTCGCCGCCGATGGAGTCCACGGCCGCGCGGATGGGGGCGTCGCCGTGCAGGGCGCGCACCTGATCTTTCCAGCCGGGCTGCGCGGTCGAGACGACGTTGCGGATGCCCAGGTCGGCCATCTCGGTCAGGCCCGCGTCGCGCCGCACGAGGTTGATGGTGTGGACGCCGCGCGCCTCCGTGAGCATCGCCAGCGTCTTGCCGACCGCGCCGTTGGCCGTGTTCTGGATGATCCAGTCGCCGGGCTGCACGTTCAGGAAGTCCAGCAGCGACAGGGCGCTCAGGGGCATGGCGATCAGCTGGGCGGCGGCTTCGTCGGTCACGGCGTCGGGCAGCGGCACGAGGCCGGCGGCCGGGGCCAGGAAGTACTCGCTCCAGGTGCCGGTGCCCGAGGCGCTGTTCACGCGGCGGCCGATCAGGGCGCGGTCCACGCCCTCGCCCACGGCGTCGACCGTGCCCACGGCCTCGGTGCCGCCGGTGGCGGGCAGCGTGGGCTTGTGACCGTAGCTGCCGCGCACGGTCCAGAGGTCGTGGTTGTGGATCGCGGCCAGATGGGTGCGGATCCGGACCTGACGGGGGCCGGGCTCGGGCAGGGCGACCTCGCCCAGGCCCAGGACGGTTTCGGGTTCTCCAAACTGCGTGTAGACGATGCTTTTCATGGTGGGGTCCTCCGGGAAGAAAGTCAGGCGGTGGGGGTCAGGAGCTGCGCCGTGACGACCAGGGCGTCTTGCAGGGGCTGCGGGCTTTTCTGGACCTTCGAGAGCACGGCGGCGCCCAGCCACATGGAATACAGCGCCTGGGCGAGCGTGCCGGGCGGCGTCCCGGCGGGAACGGAGCCCTCGGCCTGACCCTCGGCCACGGCGGCCCCGACCCGGCCCAGCAGGCGGGCCGCGCCCTGATCGGTCAGGCGGCGCAGGTCGCCCGGCAGGTCCGCGATCTCGGCCCCCAGCTTGACGACCAGGCAGTGGTTCGCCAGGCCGCCCTGGGCCGAGGTGTCCAGCCACGCCTGCCAGAAGCGCATGAGCCGCGTGCGCGCGTTGCCCTCCTGGGCCAGCAGCCGGTCGAGCCTCGCCTCGTATTCCTCGAAATAGTCGTCCAGCAGCGCGCAGCCGAAGGCTTCTTTCGAGGCGAAGTAATGGTAGAAGGAGCCTTTAGGCACGCCGCCGGCCTCCAGAAGTTCCTTGAGGCCCACGCCGCCGTACCCCTTCTGAAGAACCTGCTGCCGGCCCACGTCGAGCAGGTGCCGGCGGGTCTGTTCTCCTTTGGTCATCACAGCCACGACCGGAGTTTAGCAGAAAATAGACCGGTCGTCTAGAAATGGATGCGCAGGAAAAAGAAGAGAGAGCTGACCGGCCCTGCATTTTCTTGACTAGGTCGGTATGTGCGTGTGCTGTGCGTGGCCTTGCGGGAACCTGGAGAGACTGTTATGGTTCTGCATAACACCAGCAAAGCTGTTATGGATGTTCTGGAGGTGGGTATGAACCGACTGTCTCAGGCCGCATTGACCCTCGTCGCCGCACTCAGCGTTTCGCAGGCCCTGGCCGCGACGCGGGGCGGGCAACTCGTCTACGGCCGCTACGCCGATTCGCTGTTTCTGGACCCGGTCCTCAACGACGCCAACCTCGACATCTGGATCCTGACGAACCTCTACGACACCCTGCTCCAGCCCACGGCCGACGGCAAAGGCGTGCAGCCGGGCCTCGCCTCGCGCTACGTGGCGTCGAGCGACGGCAAGACCCTGACGCTGACCCTGCGCCCGGGCCTGAAGTTCGCCGACGGCAGCGCCCTGACCGGGGCCGACGTGAAATGGTCGCTGGACCGCGCCCGCAAGCCCGACGCCGGGGCCTGGAGTTCCTCGCTGGCGAGCATCGATACGGTGACCGTCAGCGGCAACACCGTCACCCTCAAGCTCAAGCGGCCCGACCCCACCCTGCCCGCCGCCCTGGCGACCTTCAACGCCGGGATCATGCCCCAGAAGCTCTTCACGGCCGCGCCCGGCAAGAACGACGCCGAGAAGGCCAAGGCCTTCGCCGAGAAGCCCATCGGTTCCGGCCCCTTCGTGCTCAGCGAGTGGAAACGCGGGTCGTACATGGTCCTCAAGCGCAATCCCTACTACTGGAAAAAGGGCGACGACGGCAAGGCGCTGCCCTACCTCGACAGCGTGCGCTTCGAGATCATTCCGGACGACAACACCCGCATCCTGAAGCTCCAGGCCGGGGAATTGCAGGGCGCCGAATTCATTCCCCTGAGCCGCGTGGCCGAGCTGAAGCGCAACGCCGCCCTGGACATGGAACTGTTCCCCTCGACCAAGGTGAACTCGATCCTGATGAACAACCGCCCCACCCTGAAAAACGGGACCGACAACCCCCTGAGCGACGTGCGGGTGCGCCAGGCACTGAACTACGCGACCAACAAGGACGCACTCATTCAGGTCGTGACCTATGGCACGGGCAAGCCCATGACCTCCTACATGTCCTCGACCACGCCGTTGTTCGATTCGAGCCAGAAGGGCTTTCCCTACGACCTCGCCAAGGCCAAATCCCTGCTCGCGGCCAGCAAGTACAAGGGTGGGTTCGAGGTCAGCGTGCTGGCGACGAGCGGCAGCGCCGACGACCTCGCCCTGCTGACGGCCCTGCAACAGATGTGGGGGGCCATCGGCGTGCGTCTCAAGATCGAGCAGGTGGACGCCGCCACCAAGACGGCCCGCTACCGCGCCAACGACTTCCAGATGCGCACCGCCGCCTGGACCAACGACATCAACGACCCCTCGCAGATCACGAGCTACTACGCGCTGTTCGACAACATCGAGTCGGTACACACGGGCTTCAAGAGCGCCGAGATCGACAAGCTGTTCGCGCAGAGCCAACAGGAACTCAGCCGCATCACCCGCGCCTCGCAGTACCGCCGTATCCAGAGCGTGTACGCCGCCGCCGCGCCCATCATCTACCTCTACGAGACGCCGTATCCGGTGGCGCTGTCGAAGAAGGTCAACGGCTTCGTGCAGATTCCGCTGGGCAACAACATCTTCGCCTCCACCTGGCTGACGAAGTAGGGGAAGCCCGCGACCGGGTGGGCACGGCCCCGCCCCCGACCAGGGCCGTGTCCGCGTGGGCACGGCCGTCCCGGCCTCTGTGCCTCGCCCACGCCCGAACGGGGAAGCGCCGATGAATACCTACGTCCTGAAACGTCTCGTGCAGATCATTCCTACCTTTCTGGCCGTCATGCTGCTGGTCTTCCTGCTCGTGCGGCTGCTGCCCGGCGACCCCGCGAGCGCGGTGCTGGGCGACCGGGCCACGGCGGAGATCGTGGAGCGCACCAACCGCGAACTGGGCCTGGATCGCCCGCTGCCGGTGCAGTTCGGCCTGTTCGTGCAGCGTCTCCTTCAGGGCGACCTGGGCGACAGCATCAGCCTCAAGGTGCCGGTGCTGCGCCTGATCGCCGAGCGCCTGCCCGTCACCCTGTTCCTGAGCGTCTACGCCGCCGTGCTGGGCGTGCTGCTCGCCGTACCGCTGGCCGTGCTGGCCGCCGTGCGCCGCAACACCTGGGTGGACGCCCTGATCCGGGGCGTGTTCCAGGTGGGGCTGTCGCTGCCGGTGTTCTACGTGGCGCTGCAACTGCTCACGCTGCTGGGCGCGCGCCTGGGCTGGTTTCCCATCGGCGGTTACGGCGAGGGCTTCACGGGGCACCTCTACCACCTGTTCCTGCCCGCGCTGACGCTGGGCCTGAACCTCGCGGCCGTCCTCGTGCGCACCCTGCGCAACTCGGTGATCGAGGTGCTCACGGCCGAGTACGTCTCCTTCGCGCGGGCCAAGGGACTGCGCGGGCGCGTGATCATGACGCGCCACGTGCTGCGCAACGCCCTGATCGCCACCGTCACCCTGCTGGGCCTGAACATCGGCGGCCTGATCGGCGGAGCCGTGATCACCGAGAGCGTGTTCGCCATTCCCGGCGTGGGCCGCCTGATGGTGGACGCCATCTTCGGCCGCGACTACCCGGTCATCCAGGGCCTGACCCTGACCTTCGCCGTGGTGGTGTCGCTGGTCTTTCTGGTCACCGACCTGATCCATTCCCGCCTCGACCCGCGCGTGGAGCTGAACTGATGCCCGGCCCGGCCCGCCCTTCCAGGAGGCTTCCTTGACCACCGCGACCCTGACCCCCGTGGCCGCGCCCCGGCGGCGGCGCTGGCCCAAGCCCACGCTGCTCGTCGGCCTCGCGCTGCTGGCCGTGCTGATTCTGGCGGCCGTCTTCCCGGCCCGTCTCGCCCCTTTCAGCCCCACCGACTTCGACTACGAGGCCATCTTGCAGGGGCCCTCGGCCCGCCATCCCTTCGGCACCGACAATTTCGGGCGCGACGTGCTGAGCCGCGTGATCTACGGCACGCGCATCGACCTCCAGATCGCCGTGTTCACCACCCTCTTCCCGTTCGTCTTCGGCACGCTGCTCGGGGCCCTGACGGGCTACCTGGGGCGCTGGGCCGACGCGCTGGTGGGGCGCGTCGCGGACCTCGTGGTGGTGTTTCCCTTCCTGGTGCTGGTCATCGCCATCGTGGCGGTGCTCGGGCCGGGCCTGACGAACATGTACGTCGCGGTGAGCGCGGTCGGCTGGGTGAGCTACTGGCGCCTGACGCGCGGCGAGGTCATGACCCAGAAGAAGGCCGAGTACGCCCAGGCGGGCCGGGTGCTGGGCTACAGCCCCAGCCGCATCCTGCTGCGCCACCTGCTGCCCAACGCGGTCACGCCCGCCATCGTGTATCTCATGACCGATATGAGCCTGGGCATCCTGCTGGGGGCCTCGCTGGGCTACCTGGGCCTGGGCGCGCAGCCCCCCACCCCCGAGTGGGGCGTGATGGTCGCCGACGGCAAGAACTTCATGGCGACCGCGTGGTGGATCAGCACCTTTCCGGGGCTGGCCCTGACGCTGGCGGGCGTGACCTTCAGCCTGATCGGTGACGGCCTGGCCGACGCCCTGAGGCCCCGCGCATGACCGCGCCCCTCCTGAGTGTCCGCGACCTGAACGTGCGTATTCCCACGCCGGGGGGCACGCTGCACGCGGTACGCGGCGTGAGTTTCGACGTGCAGCCCGGCGAGGTGCTGGGTATCGTGGGCGAGAGCGGCAGCGGCAAGAGCGTGACCCTGCGCGCCCTGCTGCGCCTCCATGCGCCGCCCATCCAGGTGACGGGCGAGGTCGGCTACGGCGGCGAGAACCTGCTCACGCTGCCCCCGTCGCGGCTGCGTGGCGTGCGCGGCGGCCAGATCAGCATGATCTTCCAGGAACCCATGAGCGCCCTGAACCCGGTCCTGAGCGTGGGCGAGCAGATCACCGAGAACCTCGCCGAGCACCGGGGCCTGCGGGGCCGCGCCGCCCAGGACCGCGCCGCCGAGCTGCTCGACCTCACCGGCATTCCCAGCCCGCGCGCCCGCCTGCGCGACTACCCGCACCAGTTCTCGGGCGGGATGCGCCAGCGCGCCATGATCGCCATCGCGCTCGCCTCCGAGCCCAAGCTGCTGCTGGCCGACGAACCGACGACCGCGCTCGACGTGACCATCCAGGACCAGATTCTGAGATTGCTGCTGCGGCTGCGCGAGGAGATGCACATGGGGGTCATCCTGGTGACGCACGACCTCGGGGTCATCGCGCAGACCTGCGACCGCGTGGCCGTCATGTACGGCGGCCGGCTGATGGAGACCGCGCCCGTCACGGCGCTGTTCCGGCAGCCCCGGCACGCCTACGCGCTGGGGCTGCTGCGCAGCCTGCCGGGCGGCGGCGCGCACCGCGTGCCCCTCCAGCCCATTCCCGGCGGGCCGCCCGACCTGCGCGTGCCCCCAACGGCCTGCGCCTTCGCGCCGCGCTGCGCGTATGTCACGCCCGCGTGCCTGGTCGCCGAACCGCCGCTGCTGGAGATTGCGCCCGGCCGTGCCAGCGCCTGCGTTCACGCCGCCGAGCTGCCCGGCCCGCAGGAGCCGCAGACCGCGCCTACGTCTATGCCTGCCCGGCAGGTGGGCGCATGACCGCCATGCCCGAACAACCCGCTACGCGACGGCCTGAGCAGACCCCCGTCACCCCGCCCGGCACACTGATGCAGGTGCGCGGCCTGACCAAGACCTTCCCGGTGGCGACCTCGCTGCTGGAACGCTGGCGGGGCGGCCCCCGGCGCGCGGTGCAGGCCCTGACCGACGTGCACCTGAGCGTGCGCCGGGGCGAGACGCTGGGCATCGTGGGCGAGAGCGGCTGCGGCAAGTCCACCCTGGCGCGCTGCCTCGTGCGGCTGTACGACCCCGACGAGGGCTCGGTGCGCTACGGCGGCGAGGAGGTCACGGCGCTGCGCGGCGCGGCGCTGCGGGCCTACAACCGCCGCGTGCAGATGATCTTTCAGGACCCCTATTCCAGCCTCAACCCGCGCATGTCGGTGGGGCAGGTGCTGCGCGAGGCCCTGAGCGTGCACCGCATGCGCCCGCCCGCCGAGCAGGAGGCCCGCGTGCAGGAACTCTTGACGCTGGTGGGGTTGCCGCAGAGCGCCGCCGGCCGCCTGCCGCACGAGTTCTCGGGCGGGCAGCGCCAGCGCATCGGCATCGCGCGCGCCCTGGCGCTGGAACCCGAGTGCCTGATCGCCGACGAACTCGTCTCGGCCCTCGACGTGAGCGTGCAGGCCCAGGTCGTCAACCTGCTGCTCGAACTCCAGGAGCGGCTGGACCTCACGGTGCTGTTCGTCGCGCACGACCTGCGGCTCGTGCAGCACCTCTCGCACCGCGTCGCCGTGATGTACCTGGGCCGCGTGGTCGAGGTGGCCGACACCGCGCAGGTCTTCGGCGCGCCCCGGCACCCCTACACGCAGGCGCTGCTGGCGGCCGCCCCCTCGCTCGACCCCGCCCGGCGCACGGCCGCGCCCGCCCTCCAGGGCGAGCTGCCCAGCCCGCTGAACATTCCCAGCGGCTGCGCCTTCCGCACGCGCTGCCCGCAGGCCTTCGCGCGCTGCGCCGAGGAGCGCCCGGCCCTGCAACCCCTGCCGGAAGGCGGCGAGGTGGCCTGTCACCTTTACAGTCCGGTCACCTCCGGGGCGGCTCCGGGACAGCTGGATAAGGTAACGCCATGACTTCCGCCAGCCCCGCGCCTGTTCACGTGCCCGCCCCCCTGCCCTGGCCCCTGGTCATCGACCGCAGCCTCGACATTCCCGTGGGCACGCAGCTGCGCGGCCAGCTGGAATACGGCATCGCCTGCGGCGAGATCGCGCGCGGCACCCGGCTGCCCAGCGTGCGCGACCTCTCGCAGGCGCTGGGGGTGGCCCACGTCACGGTGGCGCAGGTCTACAAGGAACTGCTTGGCCTGGGGCTGATCGTCACGTCGCGCGGGCGCGGCACCTACGTCGCGGACCTGCCGCGCGTGCCCAGCGGCCCGGACCAGGCCCGGCTGCGCGCCCTGCTGGCCGGGACCATCCGGCAGGCCGAGGCCGAGGGCTACACGCTGCGGCAGATCGGCGAGGTCATGCAGGTGCTGCTGGCGCGCGGCGGCCAGGCCGCCCCCGAGGGGGTCAAGGTGGTGCTGGTGGGCCTGTTCGCCGACGCCACGCACGCCTACGCCGCCGACCTCGCGCTGGCCCTGCGCCCAGAGGACCGTGTCCAGGCCCTGACCCTGGACGACCTGCGCTGGCCCGAGCAGCAGCGCGCGGCCTACGGAGCCGACGTGGTGCTGGCCCTGGCCCACCGCCTGCCGCAGACCCAGGCCCGGCTGCCCGGCGTGTCCATCGTGCCGGTGGGCTTCATCCCCGCGCCGGCGACCCGCGCCGCCCTGGCCGCCCTGAGTCCGCTCGACCGGCTGACCCTGGTCGCCACCTTCGAGGAATTCCTGCCGACCTTCCTGGCCGGGGTCAAACGCTTCGCGCCGCACGTGGCCGGGGTGCAGGGCACGCACCTGCATGCCCCCGAACTGCCCGAGCTGCTGGCCGCCGCCGACGTGGTGGTGTACGCCACCGGGTCGGACCGCGTCCGGGCGCTGGCCCCCACCAAACCCGCCCTGGAATACCGCCACATGATCGACCCGCGCGACGTGGAGGGCCTCGTGCTGCCCGCCGCCGAGGCGCGGCGCAAGGACAAGGAGAATCCATGACACCCATCGAACAGATGAACTGGATGCAGGTCGAAGCGTACCTGAAGACCGACGACCGCTGCGTCCTGCCGCTGGGCAGCACCGAGCAGCACGCCTACCTCAGCCTCGCGGTGGACAACATCCTGCCCTCGCGGCTGGCGCACGAGGCCGCCGCGCCGCTGGGCGTGCCGGTCTTTCCGGTACAGCCCTACGGCATCACGCCGTATTTCCGGGGCTATCCGGGCAGCGTGACCCTGCGGGTGCAGACCTACCTGTCGCTCGTGCGCGACGTGCTCGACAGCCTGCACGAGCAGGGCTTCCGGCGCATCCTGATCGTGAACGGGCACGGCGGCAACTCGCCCGCACAGGGGTTTTGCGGCGAGTGGATGGCCGACCACCCCGGCGCGCAGGTCAAGTTCCACAACTGGTGGAACGCCCCGCGCGTGTGGGCGAAGGTGCAGGCCACCGACCGCAACGCCAGCCACGCCTCCTGGATGGAGAATTTTCCCTGGACCCGCCTGGAGGGCGTCGCCATGCCGGACGGGGAAAAGGACGCGCTGGACCTCGACCGGCTGCGGCTGCTCTCGCCACAGGCCCTGCGCTCCTATCTGGGCGAGGGCAACTACGGCGGGCGGTTCCAGCGCCCCGACGAGGACATGCACGCCATCTGGGCCGAGGCGGTGGGGGAAACCCGCGCGCTGCTGGAAGGCGGCTGGCTGGACGGCCAACCGGACCGGGGAGAGCGACAATGACCGCGCAGCCTGAATACCCGCGCGTCCTGATCTGGGGGGCCGGGGCCATCGGCGGCAGCATCGGGGCATATCTGGCCCGCGCCGGGACGGACGTGACCTTCGTGGATCAGGCGGCCGACCACGTGGAGGCCATCCGCGAACGCGGTCTGAGCGTCACCGGCCCTTTCGGGGACTTCACGGTCCAGGCCCCGGCGTTCACCCCCGGCGAGGTGCGCGGGACCTGGCCGCTGGTCCTGCTGTGCACCAAGGCGCAGGACACCCGCGCGGCGGCCGGAGCGCTGGCCCCGCACCTGGACCCGGACGGCGTGGTCGTGTCGGTCCAGAACGGCCTGAACACCCTGACCCTGGACGAGGTGCTGGGGCCGGAGCGGGTGCTGGGCAGCTTCGTGAATTTCGGCGCCGACTACCTGGAGCCGGGGGTCGTGCTGTACGGCGGGCGCGGCGCGGTGGTCGTCGGGGAGCCGTCGGGCGGCCTGAGCGCGCGCTCGGCGCAGGTCCACGCCCTGCTGCGGGCGTTCGAGCCGGAGGCCGTGCATACCCCCAACATCATGGGTTACCTCTGGAGCAAGCTGGGGTACGGCGCGCTGCTGTTCGCCACCGCCCTGACCAACGACTCCATCGCCGACGCCCTGGCCCGCCCCGAGGACCGCGACACCTACACCGAACTGGGCCGCGAGGTCATGCGGGTGGCGCTGGCGCACGGCGTGACGCCCGAGGCCTTCAACGGCTTCGACCCGTCCGCCTTCCTGCCCCAGGCCAGCCGCGCGCAGGCGCAGGCGAGCCTCGACGAACTGGTCGCCTTCAACCGCCGCAGCGCCAAGACGCACAGCGGCATCTGGCGCGACCTCGCGGTGCGGCGGCGGCGCACGGAGGTGGATTCGCAGCTCGGCTGGGTGGTGCATTTCGGGGCGTTGCACGGGGTCCCGACCCCCCTGACCACCCGACTCGTCGCCCTGATCCACGACATCGAGGAGGGCCGCCGCCCCCTGGACCGGGCCAACCTGGCCGAGCTGGGGCAGGCCCGGACCCCTGCCGGGGAGGGCGCGTGAACGTCACGTTCGGCGGGCGCACCGCCCTGGTCACGGGCGCGGCGCACGGTTTCGGGCGGGCCATCGCGCTGGCCTTCGCCGCGCGCGGGGCCGCCGTCTACGCCTGCGACGTGCTCGAAGAGCGGCTAGCCGAGACCGCCGCCCTGGCGCAGGCGCAGGGCACGCCCCTGCAGGTGGCCCGCGTGGACGTGACCGACCGCGCCGCCGTGCAGGCCCTCGCCGCGCGCGCCGTGCAGGAGACGGGCCGCGTGGACATCGTCGTGAACAATGCCGGGGGCGTGCTGGGACAGGTGGGCCGCCCGCTGGAGGAGATCACGGAGGCGGACTGGCAGGCCATCTTCCGCGTGAACGTGGACGGGGCCTTCTATATGGCGCAGGCGGCGGCCCCCCACATGAAGCGCCAGGGCTGGGGCCGCGTCGTGAACATCAGCTCCGGCGCGGGCCTGGGCGTGAGCCTGACCGGCATCCAGGCCTACGCCAGCGCCAAGGCGGCCCAGATCGGCCTGACCCGGCAGCTCGCGCACGAACTGGGCGAGTGGGGCATCACCGTGAACAACGTGGCTCCCGGCTTCGTGCGCAGCAACCCGACCACCGAACGCCAGTGGGAGAGCTACGGCGAGGAAGGCCAGCGCCGGTTGCTGTCGGGCATCGCCCTGAAGCGCCTGGGCAGCCCCGAGGACATCGCCCACGCCGTGCTGTTCTTCGCCTCCGAACAGGCGGGCTGGATCACCGGACAGGTGCTCAGCGTGGACGGCGGCCGCTGATGGCCGCGCGCTGGCCGGACCCCCGGCCCGGTGCCGCGCCCGTCCCGCAGGCCCTGGCCCCGGTCCTGGCCCTCCTGCGCGCGCGGGCAGAGGAGTCCCTGGCCGAACTGGTCGAGTTCGCCGGTATCCCCAGCGTCAGCGCCCAGAGCGCCCACGCGCCCGACATGGCGCGCGCGGCGGGCTGGCTCGCGGCGCGTCTGGAACGCGCGGGGCTGGAGGACGTGGCCCTCTGGCCGACCGCCGGGCACCCGGCCGTCTACGGTCACTGGCTGGGCGCCCCGGAGGCGCGGACCGTCCTCGTGTACGGGCACTACGACGTGCAGCCGCCCGAGCCGCTGGAGTTGTGGGAGACGCCGCCCTTCACGCCCACCGTCGTCGGTGACCGGCTCTACGGCCGGGGGGTCAGCGACGACAAGGGTCCGCTGCTGCTCACCGTGCAGGTGCTCGGCGCGCTCCTGGCCGCGCAGGGCCGCCTGCCCCTGAACGTGAAGGTGCTGTTCGAGGGCGAGGAGGAGGTCGGCAGCGCGCACCTGGGCGAGCTGGTGGCGCGGCGCGCGGCCGAACTGAGGGCCGACTTCGTGATCAGCGCCGACGGCGGCATGTGGAGCGCCGACTTCCCTTCGCTGACGGTCAGCGGGCGCGGCATCGCGGCGATGGAATTCAGCGTGTACGGCCCGGCGCGCGACCTGCATTCCGGGCGGCACGGCGGGGGGCTGCATAACCCCCTGCACGCCGCCGCCGCCCTGGTCGCCAGCCTGCACGGCGAGGACGGGCGCGTGGCGGTGCCCGGCTTCTACGACGGCGTGGCCGAACTGCCCGCCGAGGAGCGCGCCGCCCTGGCCGCCCTGCCCCACAGTGACGCGGCCTACTTGGACCAGACCGGGGCCCCCGACGTGTACGGCGAGGCCGGATACGGCACCCTGGAGCGGCAGTGGCACCGCCCGACGGCCGAGGTCAACGGCCTGTGGGGCGGGTATACCGGCGAGGGCAGCAAGACGGTGCTGCCCGCCGAGGCCCACGTGAAACTCAGCTGCCGGCTGGTGCCCGGTCAGGACCCGGAAGACGTGCTGGGCAAGCTCGCTGCCCACCTGCGGGCACGGACCCCGCCGGGCGTGCGTCTGGAGCTGCGGCCCGGCGACCACACCGGGCGGGCCTACGCCCTGGCCCCGGACCATCCGGGCCGCCGCGCTGCCCTGAACGTGCTGCGGGACGTGTACGGCCAGCCCGCCCTGGAGGTCGGCATGGGCGGCAGCATCCCCATTCTGGACACCTTCCGCTCGGTGCTGGGGCTTGAAACCCTGCTGTTCAGCTTCGCGGTGGGCGACGAGAACATCCACGCGCCGAACGAATTTTTCCGCATCGGGCGGCTCTACGAGGGCCAGGAGGCCTGGGCGCGCCTGCTGTGGGCGCTGGGCGACGGTGGATAGCCCGGCGCTGGCGGCCCTGGCCGAGGCGCTGCACCGGGCCCTGCCCGGCCGTGACCTGACCTGCGACCTCAGCGACGCCCTGGGCCAGGCAGAGCCCCCGCAGGTCGGCGCGTTGCCACCCGGCTTCCGGCCCCTGCACGCGGGGCGGCCCTTCGCGGGGCTGGCGGTCACGGCCCAGCCCCAGGACACCGAACTGGGGGCCGTGTATGCCGCGCTGGAACAGGCCCCGGCGGGCAGCGTCCTCGTCGTCGCGGGGACGGCCACCCACGCCTTCTGGGGCGAACGGACCACCCGGGCGGCCCAGGCGCGGGGCGTGCGCGCCGCCGTGCTGGCCGGAGCCTGCCGCGACGTGAACGCCGTGCGCCACCTGGGATTTCCGGTCGTGTGTACCGGGGTGACGCCGGGGGCCGGACCGCGCCGCGTGGGCGGGGCCGTGCAGGTGCCCGTCACGCTGGGCGGCGTCCCGGTGCGGCCCGGCGATCTGGTCGTCGGGGACGACAGCGGCGTGGTCGTCGTCCCGGCGGCGCGCGCGTTGCGGCTCGTCCCGGCCCTGCTGCGCGACCTGCCCCCCGCCTTCCTTTCCGTCCCTTCTCGACCCGACAGGAGCAGCCCATGACCCAGCCCCCCGAATCCGAATTTCAGCGGCGCTCCGGCGAAGTGAACGACCTGCTGTGCGTCCTGAACCTCCTGACCTGGGACGCCCGCACCCAGATGCCCCCCGGCGGCGAGCAGACGCGCGCCCAGCAGCTGGCGACCGTCAGTGCCCTGGCGCGCGCGCGGGCGCTGGACCCGGCCTTCGAGCAGGCGGCCCAGGAGGCGCGCGGCGACCCGGCGCAGGCGGTCGCGGCGGCCCAGGCGCTGGAGGCGGTGCAGGCCATGCGCCGCGTGCCGGAAGCCCTGACCCGCGAACTGGCGCTGCTGAAGAGTGGGGCACAGGCCGCCTGGGCGCAGGCCAGGGCGCAGAGCGACTTCGCGGCCTTCGCGCCGATGCTGACCCGCATGGTGCAGCTCAACCGCGAGCTGGCCGAGGCCCTGGGCTACGGGGATCATCCCTACGACGCCCTGCTGAACCTGTACGAACCGGGGCTGACGGGCGCGGCCCTGACCCCGCTGTTCGCCCGGTTGCGCACGCACCATGTGGCGCTGCTGCGGCGCGTCCAGGCGCAGCCCGCTCCCCGGACCGACTTCCTGCGCCGCCACTACCCGGCGGCCGAGCAGCGCGGGCTGTGTCTGAGCGCCGCCCAGACCTTCGGCTACGACCTCACGCGCGGGCGGCTCGACGAGTCGGCGCACCCCTTCGAGATCAGCTTCACGCGCCAGGACGTGCGCATCACCACGCGGATCCAGGAGAACTTTCTCAGCGGGGCGCTGTTCGGCACCCTGCACGAGACCGGGCACGCGCTGTACGAGCAGGGGGTGAGCCCGGACCTCACCCGTACGGTGCTCGCCAGCGACCTGCTGGGCCTCTACGCCGTGGGGGGCAGCAGCTACGGCACCCACGAGAGCCAGTCGCGGCTGTGGGAAAACCGCATCGGGCGCTCGCAGGCCTACTGGGCGCTGCACTATCCGGCCCTTCAGGCGCGCTTTCCGGAGCAGCTCGGGGACGTGAGCGCCGCAGAGTTCCACCGCGCCGTGAACGAGGTGCGTCCCAGCCTGATCCGCGTGGAGGCCGACGAACTCACCTACGACCTGCACATCATGCTGCGGGTCGAGCTGGAACGCGACCTCATCGGCGGCCAGCTGGAGGTGGCCGGGCTGCCCGAGGCCTGGAACGCCCGCATGAAGGCCGACCTGGGCCTGGATGTCCCCGACGACCGCCGGGGGGTCTTGCAGGACATCCACTGGTCGTCGGGCCTGTTCGGCTCGTTCCCGACCTACACCGTGGGCAACGTGATGGCCTCGCAGTTCTACGAGGCGGCGGCGCAGGCCCTTCCCGACCTGGGGGCGCAGCTCGGCCGGGGCGACTACGCGCCGCTGCGCGAGTGGCTCACCGGGCAGATCTACCGGCACGGCCGGTCCCTCGTGCCCCACGACCTGCTGGTGCGCGCCACCGGGCGCGGCCTGGACCCCGAGCCCTACCTGCGTTACCTCAGTGGCAAGTACGAAGACCTGTACGGGCTGAACTGAGTCCGGACAGGGGTGCTGAGGGCGCGCGCAGGGTCGGTAGACGCGCGGCCTCTCCGGCACCTGACCGGCGGCGCCAGGCATGGGGTCACGCAGGTGGCCCTCGGTGTTCTGGCCGCCGCTGGACGGCCATTCTGCGCCGGAAGGCCGTCTACCGGCGGGGGAGGGCGGGGAACGGACGCGGAGACCTGCGGGAACCGGTTACGGTCGGCTGGCCGATTTAACGGACGGCCCGTCATCCCCTATAGTGACCCGGCACCACAATTCTGCTCCTGCCCAGGACCCCTCTCTCCCCTTATCCCGGAGTCTGTCATGCCACGTCTGTCTTCCGTCGGCCTTCGTCTCACGTTGCTTTCCTCGGCCCTGCTCGCCGGGTGTTCCCAGACCTCGGTGCCCGGACCGGCCTCCGCTCCGGCCCCGGCAGGCGTGTCCAGCAGCGCCGCCCTCGCTCCGCAGGCCATCAGCGGCAGCAACATCGACGCCTGGCGTCAGCAGGTCATCTACCTCGTCCTGCCCGACCGGTTCTCCAACGGCAATACCGGCAACGACAATCTGGGCCAGGCCAACTGCTACGACCCGGCCAGCCCCACCAAGTTCCACGGCGGCGACCTCGCGGGCCTGCGCCAGAAACTGCCCTATATCCGCGACCTGGGCGCCACGGCGGTCTGGACCACCCCCGTCTACAAGCAGGTGGGCCTCGTCAACGGCAACTCCTGCGGGTACCACGGCTACTGGCCCGACTATTCCTCGCCGGACGACACGGCCGTCGAGCCCAAATTCGGCACGGGCAGCGACCTCAGCGGCCTCATCAGCGACCTGAAGGCCGGGGGCCAGAAATACATCATGGACATGGTGGTCAACCACGCCGGCTACGGCGCGCGCGTGGTGTCGCAGCAGCCGGGCTGGTTCCACAGCAACTGCTCGGGCGACGAGATCAACTGCCCCCTCGCCGGGCTGCCCGACTTCCGGCAGGAGGACAGCGCGGTCGCCGCCTACCTGACCAACCTCAGCAAGAGCTGGACCTCGGCCTACGCCATCGACGCCATCCGCATGGATACGGTCAAGCACGTGCCCAACAGCTACTGGCAGAACTCCTGGGTGCCCGGCGTCCTGGCCGCGCGGCCCAACACCTTCCTGCTGGGCGAGGCCTTCCTGAGCGGCAGCGCCTCGCAGCTCAAGCCCTTCCTGGACGCGGGCTTCGACTCGACCTTCAACTTCCCGCTGCGCCAGGCCCTCGTGGACTCGCTGGGCAAGGGGGGCAGCCTCGACCGCCTCGCCGCTGGAATGCAGGACACGCTGGGCACCCTGGGGCTGGACCGCACCCTGCTCCAGACCAACCTGCTCGACAACCACGACGTGCCCCGGTTCGTGAACGAGCCGGGCTCGGGCGTGGCCGAGAGCGAGATCCGCACGCGTTACGGCCTCGCGCTGGGCGCCCTGATGACCCTGCCGGGCATTCCGCAGCTGTATTACGGCAACGAGCTGGGCATGTACGGCGGCAGCGACCCCGACAACCGGCGCGACATGCCCTCCTGGGCCTGGACGGACACGGGCCGCAGCAGTGCCCAGACTAACTTCCTGGCGGGCGGCGGCACCCCCAAGACCACCTACGACCTGACCAAGAAACTGATCGGGCTGCGCAAGGGCAACGAGGCGCTGTGGAAGGGCAACTACGCCGAGCTGTGGCGGCCGAACGGCGGCCAGAACGTCTTCGCCTTCTACCGGGGCAGCGGCACGAGCCGCGTGGTCGTGGTGATGAACAGCTCGGCCAGCTCGGCCAGCGTATCGCTCGACCTCCAGGGCAACGCGGGCATCAGCACCTCCGACAAGTCGGCGCTGGGCAACGGCACCGTCTTCAGCGACCTGCTGGGGGCCGGCGCGCCCGCGAGCGCGACCGTCTCGGGCGGCAAGCTGCCGGTCACGCTCGGGGCGGGCCGCATGGCCGTCTACCGCGCGGGCACGTCGTCGGGCGGGGGCGGCAGCACGGTCAGCGTCACCTATCAGGTCAGCGCCAGCACGAGCTACGGGCAGAACCTCTACCTCGTCGGGGACCGCAGCGAACTGGGGGCGTGGAATACGGACAGCGCCGTCCCCATGACCAGCAGCGCCTGCTCGGGTACGGTGTGCACCTGGAAGGCCACCGTGAGCCTGCCGCCCAGCGTGGCCACCGCCTTCAAATTCATCAAGAAGCCGGGCGACAGCGGCGCGGCCGTGACCTGGGAGGGGGGCAACAACCGCACCTACACGTCGCCGTCCAGCGGAACGGCGACCTACAGCGGGGGCAGCTGGCAGTAAGCGGGGGGCGGTCAAGAGGGGGCGGCCCCACCGGCAGGAAGGTCTGCCCCCGCCCCCCGTCCAGTCGGCGGTGCCGGTCAGAAAGAGCTGACGGCCGAAAAAGCACCTCTCCCGAAAGACGCAGCACTCGGGGCAGCCCGGCGAGACGCCCGGCCGCGCGGCCTGTAGGGCGAAAGAATGCGCTTTCGACGGGGGCTCGATCGGGTCGAAGGACCTGACGCGGCTGGCGCTGGACCGGGATTTGGCGCGGGTGGCGGAGTCGTCCGACGAGCAGAACGGGGCGGTGCGGTGACCGATGGGCCAGGCGGCCAGGGACCGGCGGACCCGCTGACTGATGGGCCAGAGCACCAACTCGGTGGGCCTCGACTCCGGCGCCGTCGTCGCCACCTGGCTCCACCTCACCCGGGTTCAGCCAGAGTCGGCCTAGGCCGGATAGTTGATGAGGTCGCTGCCGACGGCGGCGGCCCCGGTCAGGGTGAGCAGGCCCAATCCCTCCAGCATCTGGAGGAGAAAGGCCGGGTCCCCGTGCCACTCGCGCACGTAGCCCAGCTCGCGCGACACCTTCGCGGCCGTCTGGCTCAGGAGGTGGAGCTCGTGTTCCAGCCGCGCCCGCGAACTGGGCACCGCCGCCCGCAGGCCGATGGCGGCGGCCAGCGCCCCGTTGCCCTGAAAGACCGGTGCGGCCAGCTCGGCGCTGCTGCCGGCCGTGCGGGGGTCCAGGGCCAGCCAGGTCTTGCGGGTCAGGCCGTCGAGCACCTCCCGGTGGGGCTGGTCCGGGAGGGGGCCGGCCGTCAGGGGGCCGAGGACTGCCCGGCGCAGGTCCAGGGACGCGAAGGCCAGCAGCACCTGGGCCACAGCCCCCCGCGTGAGGTCCAGCGGCAGGCCGGCCGTTCCCTCGTCCGGTACCGGATCCGTTCCGGTGCCCAGCACGTCGAGTGTCAGCGCCTCCGTGCCCTCCAGCACGGACCAGCTCACCGGGCACCCGGTGGCGCGGCGCAGCTGGTCCAGATGCACGGAGGCGAGTCGCCGGGCGGGCGAGGCGGCCTGGACCTGGGCACTCAGGCGCAGCAGTTGCGCGCCCAGACGGTATTCCATGTGGTCGCGGCGCAGAAACTGGTATTTCTCCAGCACCCGGATGGCCCGCAGGCAGCTCGCGGTCGGCAGGCCGCTGGCCCGCGCCAGGCCGGACAGGGTCCAGACCGGCTGTTTGGCCGTAAAAAAGGTCAGCAGATGCAGTGGCCGCTCCAGGGTGGGCAGGGCCGCGTCTTCTTGCCGATCGGTCGGGGGGAGTTTCATCTGGACGGGGGCCTCGCGGGAGGGAGAACCGGGCGGGAGAGCGGGCTGCGTACGGAAGTGTAGAGGTTTCGCCGCGCCGGGGTGACCTAGTTCGGTGGGGAGGCGGTGGCGACGGCGCGGCTGCCCCCCAGGCCGACGGCCTGCTCCAGCAGCCGCTCGGCGGCCCGNAGCATGTCCTCGGCCTGGGCCCAGGCCGTCGTGGTGCAGCAGCCCACGCTCAGCCCGAGGTCCGGCCGGTCGTGGGCGGCGGCCTGGGCCAGACGGGACGCCTCCTGCGGCGGGGTCTGCGGCAGGGCGAAGACCGTGATGAGCGGCGCGGTGTCCCCGAGCCGGACCGCGCCGGGCACCTGCCGCGCGATCCACTCCTCCATGCGGCGGCGTGCCTGCTCCGGCGTGTTGCCTGCGCTCTGGACGGTGACCGCCAGGACGGCCAGGTCCTCGAAGCGCCGCCGCGCACCCTCGAAGTGCTCCGCCAGCGCCCTGGCCACCTCCTCCCGGCTGCCGGCCGTGCGGGGCGACCGGGCAGGGGAAGCGTCCAGCGGACGAAACGGGGTGAGGTGAAGGGCCACACCCCGGCGCGCCGCCGCCTCCCGCCAGGAGGCGACATGGTCCTCGGCCTGCGGGACGGCCAGCCGCCACGCCTCCTCCTGGGTGCGGGCCGCGTCTTCCAGCTGCCGGCGCTGGGCCTCGTAGTGTCCGGCCTGCCGGGGGTCGCCGGGGCGCGCGAGCTCCGCGAGGTGCCGGTAGACTTCTGCGCGCGCCGCGCGGGTGCCGGCGTGGTCGGGCAGGGCCAGCGCGGCCCGCAACTGCCCGGCCGCCTCCACAGGGTCCGCGTCCAGCAGCACCTGGGCGAGGTGGAGCCGGTCGGTCAGCTCGCAGTGGTATCCGCCCATGCGCCCGCTGAGGCCGATCGCCTCGCGCAGCATGGACGCGGCCCGCTCCTCCTGGCCCCACTGGCGGCACAGCTGGGCATGGGCCCCGAGCAGATCGACCAGATGTTCGGCGTCCTCCAGCGACCGCGCCAGGGCCGCCGCCTCGGTGAACAGGTGCTCGGCCCGCTCCCGCTCGCCCTGGGCGCCCAGGCACTCGGCCATGTTCGTCGTCGAGATCAGGACGCTGTAGGCGTTGCCGGACGCCCGCGACAGCTCCAGCGCCTCCGTCTGGTAGGCCAGCGCGTCGCGCCACAGCCCGAGGTGCCGGCGGTTGTTGCCCAGGTTGTCCAGGGTCTGCGTGTGGGTGTCCTCACGGCCGATGGCGACGCTGAGCCTCAGGGAACGCTGGAAATAGCCGAAGGCCTCGTCGTGGCGGCCCATCCGGTCGTAGGCCACCCCCAGGTTGTTCAGGACCGCGCAGAGCATCCAGTGGTTGCGGGCGTCCTCGCAGATGCCCTCGCTCGCCAGGAAGCACTGCAACGCCTCCGGAAAACGCCCCAGGTTCGAGAGCACGATGCCGCGCGCGTTCCAGCTCTTGGAGAGCAGCGCCGTGTCGCCCAGCCCCTGAAGTGTCGGCTGGAGGGCGTCGAGCCGCTCCAGGGCCTGTGCGTACCGGCCCACACGCCCCAGCAGCAGCGACCGGGTGACCGACAGCGTGGCCCAGGCCCCCGGATCGCGCTCCGGGCAGAGCAGCCCCTCGGCCTCGTCGGCCACGGCCAATCCCTCGTGGGCGTCCACATTCCACAGCTGGTGCGCCAGTTCGAGCAGCAGCGTCGCCCGGTCGCCAGCCGGGGAGGTTTCGAGCTTGGACCGGAGTTGCGTGACCTCAGTCAACATAAAACCTGCCGTGGGAGAGGGAGTCGTAGGCCGGACGTGCGGGAGGCAGGCACCTGATCAGGCGGGCTGCCGTTGAGGGGGGAGAGGCCCGACGCTAACACCCGGGGAGCCCCGTTTCAAATCTGCCGGGCCGGTCATGCGAGACGCCTGGTCTGGCGAGGGGGGTGGAGCACCCTGAGTAGACCACCATTTATTTTGCTGAGTAAAACTTATTGGGTAGATATCTCTAATCTGTCTAGACATTTTTCCTCTGGGCTGTGGATGATTCGTACACTTCGGAACGTCACCACAACGTCAGATCCTCTCAGCACACACGGCGGCCGCCTGTTCGCTCAACGGATCGTTTTCTGGAGGAAGCCATGAACGTACGTGTCACTGCCGCGACCCTGGGTCTCACTCTTCTTCTCGCCGCCTGTGGGGAGCAGTCCCCCACCGCTCAGGCCGCCCCGGGCACCGGGCTGCCCACCGCCGCTGCCCGCACGCAGGCGCCGCTGCTGGGTGCCAGCAATCCCGACGCCATCGCCGGCCAGTACATCGTCGTGTTCAGCGACGGAGCGATGCCCGACCTCGCGGCCCAGAGTGCCGGCGGCCTGATCGGTCGCCTGGGCCTCGATCCGCAGGGCATCACGGTGCAGCACATCTACGCCGCCGCCCTGAACGGCTTCGCGGCCCGGCTCAGTGCCCAGAACCTCGCCAAACTTCAGGCGGACAGGCGCGTGAAGTATGTCCAGCAGGACAGCGTGGTCCGGGCGAGCGCCACGCAGTCCGGCGCGGTCTGGGGCCTGGACCGCATCGACCAGCGCAGCCTGCCCCTCAACGGCAGCTACGTCTATGACACGGCCGCCAGTAACGTGAAGGTCTACATCATCGACACCGGGATCCGCATCACGCACCAGGAATTCGGCGGGCGCGCCACCTGGGGCACCAACCAGACGGGCGACGGCAACAACACGGACTGCGGCGGGCACGGCACCCACGTGGCCGGCACGGTGGGCAGCAGCACCTACGGCGTCGCCAAGAGCGTGAAACTCGTGGCGGTCAAGGTGCTCGGCTGCAACGGCTCGGGCTCCAACAGCGGCATCATCGCCGGCATCAACTGGGCGGTGAGCAACAAGGGCAGCGCCACGGCCATCGCCAACATGAGCCTCGGGGGCGGGCGCGATCAGGCCTCGAACGACGCGGTGAACACTGCCGTCAACAAGGGCCTGTTCATCGCCGTCGCCGCCGGCAACGAGAATCAGGACGCCTGCAACGTGTCCCCGGCCAGCGCCGAGAAGGCCTTGACCGTGGGGGCCACGACCAGGAGCGACCGGCGCGCCGATCCCAACGACTGGGGCTACACGCAGGCGGGCAGTCCCCTGGGCAGCAACTACGGCAGTTGCGTGGACCTCTTCGCGCCCGGCACCGGCATCACCAGCACGCTGAGCACCGGCGACACGGCCGTCAGCGGCGCCACCTGGAACGGCACCTCCATGGCGACCCCGCACGTGGCGGGCGCGGCGGCCCTCATCCTGGCGGCCAACCCCAGCTATACCCCCGACCAGATCCGCGCGGCGCTGCTGAACAGCGCGACGACCGGCAAGTTGTCGAACCTCGGCGGCAGCGTGGACCGCCTGCTCTTCACGAATCCCGGCGGCGGCACCACGGACCCGGCCCCCACGCCGAACACCCAGACCTACACCGGTTCCGTCGCGGCAGGCCAGAACAGCTACCAGCCCAACACCACCGGCTTCAACTACGCGGGCGGCACCCTCAAGGCGTCCCTGAGCGGGCCAGCGGGCACGGACTTCGACCTCTACCTCTACCGGTACCAGAACGGCGCCTGGAGCGTCGTCGCCCAGAGTGACGGCAGCACCAGCACGGAGGGCGTCACCTACACGGCGGCGGCCGGCACCTACATCTGGGGAATCTACGCCTACTCGGGCAGCGGCAGCTACACCCTGACCGAAAGCAAGTAAGCCGGAGGCCGCGAGAGGGGGGCCGGCACGCCAGATGGTGCCGGCCCCCCTCTCGCGGCCTACACGGGCGGTGTCCCGGCTCCGCTGCGGCGCGCCGTGAGGGTCAGGAAGCGCCAGACGAGCGCGGCGGCCGCGAAGATCAGGCCCGCCGTCAGGCCGAACCACAGCCCGCGCGCCCCCACCCCCAGCCCGAAGGCCAGCAGACTGCCCAGGCCCAGCCCGACGACCCAGTACGCGACCAGCGAGACGTACAGCGGAACGCGGGTGTCCTGTAGGCCGCGCAGGGCGCCGTTGGAGGTCACCTGGAGGCCGTCCACCGTCTGGAACAGTGCGGCGATGCTCAGGAAGAGGGTGGCGGTGGCGAGCAGCTGCGCGTTCTGCGGGTCGCGCACATTCACGAAGACCCCCAGGACCACGCGCGGGGCCAGCAGTTCCAGCGCCGCGAAGCCGAGCATGACGGCGGTCGCCAGCCCCAGCCCCAGCAGCCCGGCCCGGCGCGCGCCCGCCCAGTGTCCGGCCCCGGCGGCGTGGCCGACCCGGACCCCGGTGGCCGAGGCGATGCCCAGCGGAATCATGAAGATGGCCGTGATCGCCTGAAGGGTGACGTTGTGCGCGGCGAGGATGTCCGGGCCGAACCGGGCCATCAGCAGGGTGGTCACGGTGAACATGCCGCCCTCGGCCCCCAGTGTCAGGCCGATGGGCCAGCCCAGCCCGAACAGCGCGCGGACCTCGCGGCCGGTCCCGCGCAGGTCGGCCCGGCCGACGTGCCGCAGCGCCAGGGGCCACAGCGCCAGGGCCATCACCCACGCCGCCGAGGCGCTGGCGGCGGCGGCCCCGAGCAGCCCCCAGCGGGGCAGTGGCCCCCACCCGAAGGCCAGCGAGGGGCTGAGCAGCGCTGCCCACAGCAGGCCCCCGAAGGCGATGCCCGTGACGACCCGTGGCCGGCCGGTGCCCTCGAAGCTGCCCCGCAGCGCGGTGAAGGCCAGGGTGGGCAGCATGCCCAGCGAGTACACCCGCAGGAAGTCGGCGGCCAGGTCGGCGCGGATGCCCGCCGGGGCCACGTGTGGCAGCAGGGCGGCGACCCCCCACATCAGCGGCAGGGCCACCGCCGTGAGCAGCAGCGCCAGCCGCAGGCCACCGTGCAGGGCGCGGGCCACGCCTTCCGGCTGCCCGGCCCCGTGTGCCTGGGCGACCCTCGGCGCGACCGAGAGCATGACCCCGGTCAGCATGATGAACACCAGGTAATACGCGGCGTTGGCGTACGCGGCGGCGGCCAGTTCGGCGGTGCCCAGGCGGCCGATCACCGCCGTGGCGATCAGCGACAGGGCATTGGAGGCGAACTGCGAGAGAACCACCGGACCGGCCAGCCGGAGGAGGGCGCCCAGTTCGGTCCGGGCTATATGCGAGACGGTCACGCCGAGGAGTGTAGCCAGGATTCGTGGCCGGGACTTTCGCGGGGTCGGGAAGGAGCAGGGAGCGGGTTGACGGGCCATATCAGAGGCCCCCAGCCGCGCCCGTGCGCGAACCCCCTCCCGAGGCCCGGCGGCGCGGCCACCACCGTCTGGCACCCGAGTCGGGGGGCGGCTCTACCCGGCAGGCAGGGTGAAATGGAAGGTGCTGCCCTGGCCGAGCTGCGACTTGACCCAGATCTGCCCGCCCTGCTGCTCGACGATCTTCTGACAGATGCTCAGGCCCAGGCCGGTGCCCTCGTAGTGGTCGCGCGTGTGCAGGCGCTTGAACAGTTCGAAGACGTGCTGGAGGTATTCCGGCTCGATGCCGATGCCGTTGTCGGCCACCGTGAAATGCCACATGCCGTCCTCGCGCGTCGCCGCGACCTGCACGCGGGGGGCGGTGCCTGGAGCCACGAATTTCAGGGCGTTGCCGATCAGGTTCTGGAACAGCTGGGCCAGCTGCGGGCCGTCGCCCCGCACCGTCGGCAGGTCCCCGAAGCTGACCTGCGCGCCCGTCTCGGTGAGGCGCTGCCCGAGCCGGTCGAGGGCCTCCTGAAGCGGAATGCCGGCCCGGATCGCCTGCGCCGCCGGACGGCTGCCGCTCATGCGGGAAAAGGTCAGCACGTCCTCGACCAGCACCTTCATGCGCTCGGTGCCCTTGAGGGCCATGCCGATGTACAGCCGCGCGCGGTCGTCGAACAGGTGGCCGTAGCGCAGCTCCAGCAGGTTCACGAAGCTCGCCACCGTACGCAGCGGCTCCTGGAGGTCATGCGAGGTGATGTAGGCGAAGCGTTCCAGCTCCATGTTGCTGCGGCGCAGCTCGGCGTTCGTGCGCAGCAGCTCGGCCGTGCGCTCCTGGACGCGCTGTTCCAGGGCCGCGTTCAGGAGCCGCAGTTCCTCCTCGGTGTGTTTGCGCTCGGTGATGTCGAGCACCGTGCCGATGAAGCGCACCGCCACGCCCTGGTCGAAAAAGGCCCGGCCCCGCGCGTCCACCCAGCGCACCACGCCGTCGCCGTGGCCGATGGTCCGGTATTCGATGTCGTAGGCCGCCGGGCCGTCCGGGGCCAGGGCCAGCGCCACCGCCGCCTCGGTCGCGGCGCGGTCGTCGGGATGCAGGCCCAGCACGAAAGACTCCTGGTAGGTCACGTCCGCGTCCGGCGCGAGGCCGAACAGCGCCTTGGTCCGCGCGTCCCAGCGCAGCACGTTCCCGACCGGGTCGTAGTCCCAGATGCCGACGTCGGCCGACCGGGTCGCCAGCCGCAGGTGGGCCTCCTGGTCACGCAGCCGCGCCTCGGCCGCCTTGCGCTCGGTCAGGTCCTGCATGGCGCCGATCATGCGGACCGAGAGGCCTCCGGCGTCCCGCAGCACGAAGGCGCGGTCGAGCACGTCCGCGTACTGGCCGTCGGCGCGGCGAAAACGGTACTCCGCCTCCCAGGTGGCGTCGTTGCTGTCCTGGATGGCCCGCAGGCTGTCCTCCACGCGCGCGCGGTCCTCGGGGTGCACCTGCCCACGCCACCACGCCTCGGTCGTCTCCGTGAAGGGGTGGCCGAATAGGGTCTCGAGCGCCGCGTTCCAGACGATGTGGCCGCTGCGCAGCTGACAGTCCCAGATCACGTCGCTGGCCGCCTGCATGGAAAAATGGTGGCGTTCCTGCAACTCGCGCAGCCGCCGCTGGGCCTCGGTCGGGGTGGAGGGCGGCGTCTCCCGGAGCGGCGCGCCCAGTTCGGCGGCATGGCCCATCCAGGCCGGAGCTTCGCCGGGCAGGCGGGACAGCGGCTGAACCTCGAAACGGCAGGTGGCGTAGCTGCCGTCGGCGCGGCGCAGCCGGCCCGTGTGCTGAAGGGGCGGCGCGCCGTGTTCCTCGGCGCCCCAGAGCCGCAACAGCCCGGCACGGTCGTCGGGGTGGAGGGCCTGCACGAACGGCGTGCCCGGTGTCGCCTCCGGACCTGCGGCCGCCTGCCAGGCCCGGTTGCCGTACAGCAGCCGGCCCTCCCGGTCGGCCACCCAGACCGGCAGCGACAGGGCGTCCAGCAGGCGCGACTGCTCCGATTCCGACAGGCCCGATTCCGACAGGGGAGTGGCTCCCGGCACCAGCGACATGCCGCGCAGTGTAGTACGCCGCCGGCGCGGGCGATGTGTAAGTGGCCGTGCGCCTGCCCGTGCCGGCGTTCCGGCCCTCAGGACCCCCGCAGCGCGTGGGGCAGGCGCAGGTCCGGATTCCCCAGGTCGATCTCGAAAAAGTCGTAGCCCTCCTGTCCGGACGGCTGGGCGGCGTAGCCCATCGCCCGGTACGCCGGTCCCGCCTCCCGCTGGTTGGCGTACCAGAAGACGTAGCGGACGGGCGCGGTCTGCGCCCAGGCCTCCACGCCGCGCATCAGGGCGCGTCCCACCCCCTGTCGCCGCGCGTCCGGCCGCGTATAGAGGTCGTCGAGCTTCGCCGTCCGGTGCCGGTCGCCCGAGCGCAGGTGGGGGCCGTAGTCGTGTACCGCCGCGTAGCCGAGCCGCTCTTCTGCCCGCAGCGCCACGAACAGGTGATGGAACGGGTCGGCGCAGAAGTGGGCGAACCGCGTTTCCAGCGCGGCGGGGTGGTCCACGAAGCCCATGTCCAGCAGCATCGGTTTCAGGTACGGAAAGTCGTCCGGCTGCGCCCGTCGGATGTCCATGAGGTCAGTGTGCCCGCTGCGGCGTGCGGACCGTGCCCCATCTGCCCGGCCGCCGTCCCCCTATCCTGGGGGTCCATGATGTCCACTGTCCGCGCCCTTCTCGTCTGCTCCGCCGTGCAGGCGGCAACCGTGGCGGGTGCCGCCGCTCCGGTCCTCCCCACTCCGGCCTGGGCCGGGGGAGGGCCGTCCTGCCTGTCGGCGCCGGCCTCCTCCAGCGCCCCCATGCCCACCGGACTCGCGCTTCCGGCCGGGGTCACGGGCCGCGTGAATTTCTACGCGGCCGAGTACGACCCCCGGACCCACCAGACCCTGCGCGCCCTCGCCCTGGGCCGCCCCGACGACGTGCAGCCCCTGGCCAGCAGCTTCAAGCCGCTCGTCGTGCAGGCGGCGTTGCAGGAGGTGGATGCGGGGCGGCTGCGGCTGAACACGCTGCTCACGACCACCGCCGCCAACCGCAGCATCGAGGGGTATCCGGCGGGCAGCAACAGCGTGCAGGTGCTGGCGAAGCGGGCGATCTACCTCAGCGACAACACGGCCTCGGACCTCCTGCACCTCGCCGCCGGGCCGGAGCGCCTGGCCCGCGAGGTGCGCCGGCAGAGCCCCTGTACCTCGCTGCTGCTGACCACCAAGGCCTGGTGGGCCGCGCAGGCGGGCCTGCTGCCGGCGGTCCTGACGCCGGACCCGGTGGCCGGCCTGCGTGCGTACGGCGCGCAGCCCTTCGACCAGCGCCTGCTGACCGCCAGGGCCCTGATCGCGGCCGCGCAGAAGGTCACCGGGCCGGAGGTCGAGCGGCAACTGGACCTGTATTTCCACGGCCCCACCTACGCGGCCGACCTGGAGCTCGCGGTCCAGAACACCAGCACCGCGCGGGCCTACACCGACCTGATGGCCCGGACGCTGCCCGGCGCGGCCCTGAAACCCGCGACGCGCACGGTCTTCCGCGACATCCTGGCGACGGGCTGCTGCCGTCCCAAGACGCCCAAGCTGGACGCGACCTACTGGGCGGCGAAGGCGGGCAGCGGCTGGGGCATCCTGACCCTGACCGGCTACGTCGAAACCGGGGACGGCCGCCGTTTCGCGTACACCTACCTCAACGACGGCAGCGTGACGACCGACGCCGAGGAGATGGAAAAGCAGATTCGCCCCGTGGTGCTGTGGATCGAGCAGAACCTGCTGACCCTGCGCGCGCAGCGGGGCCGCCCCCTGCCCTGACGGCCCGGGCACGCCCCCGAGGTCCACGGGCCACGGACCGGCGACCGGGCCGGGAACCTCAGCCATGACGCCCTCCAGGGCCATGCCGGCCCAGGATGTAGGCGGCATGGCACCTCCTGAAGAAAGCTTTTTGTGCCTGCCGGTGGAGCACAATGTGTCTCATGAGGCCGCCGCCTGCGCACCTGCCCGACCTGATGCACCTGGCCGCGCCGCTGCTGCGCGCCTACGGGTACCCGGACGCGCGGATCGAGATGGCCCCCGGGCCCCCTCGCCGGACGCCCTGCGCCTGTTCGCGGGGGTCACGGCCGACGTGTGGCTCGTGGGGATGCCCGGCGCGCCCCCCGAGGCGATTCAGGCCCTGCGGGTGGTCGTGGCGGACCACGCCCGCTGGCGCGAACTGCTGCGCGACCGCGACCGCCTGCGCGACGTGTACGACCGGACCTTCGAGTTCCAGGGCATGCTGCTGCCCAGCGGCGTGCTGCTCGACGCCAACGAGACCCTGCTGGCCTTCACGGGGGTCCGGCGCGTGCAGGTGCTCGGCAAGCCCTGCGTCGACGCCCCCTGGTGGAAGGTCTCGGCCGAGAACGTGGGCCTGTTGAGGCGCGCCCTCACGCAGGCGATGTCGGGCGAGTTCGCGCGCCAGGACCTCTCCGTCCTCGGGGCGGACGGCACGCAGGCCCACGTGGACCTGAGCCTGACCCCCATCTTCTCCGAGCGGGGAGAGCCGCAGATGATCGTCATGGAGGGCCGCGACATCACCGAGCGCCTGCGCACCCTGCACGAGGTCGGGGTGGCGCGCGCCTTTCTCGAATCCGTCCTCGAAAACGTGCAGGACGGCATCGTGGCCTGCGACGCCGAGGGCCGGATCACCCTGTTCAACCGCATGGCCCGCGAGTGGCACGGCCAGGGCCCCGAGGCCGTGCTGGCCGACCACTGGAGCGGCAAGTACCGCCTTTTCGGTCCCGACGGCGTCACGCCCCTGCATGGAGAGCAGATTCCGCTGCTGCGGGCGCTGCGGGGCGCGGCGGTCAAGGATCAGGAGATCGTGATCTCTTCCGACCACCGCCCGCCCCTGACCGTGCTGTCGTCGGGCGGCCCGCTCTACACGCCCTCGGGCGAGCCGCTCGGCGCGGTGGTCGCCATGCACGACGTGACCGAGCGCAAGCTCACCGAGCAGCGGCTGCGGCACGACGCGCTGCACGACCGCCTGACCGGCCTCGCCAACCGCGCCCTGCTCTATAGCCTGCTCGAACACCGCATGGCGCGCTTCCGGCGGCAGCCCGAGTGCGCATATGCGGTCCTGTTCATCGACCTCGACAACTTCAAGGACGTGAACGACGCCTACGGGCACATCGTCGGAGACCACCTGCTGCTGGAAGTGGCGGCCCGGCTCCAGCAGGCCGTGCGCCAGACAGACGCCGTGGCCCGCCTGGGCGGCGACGAGTTCGCCGTGCTGCTCGACAATCCCTGCGACGCGACCCAGGTCATGCGGGTCATCGCCAGGATCACCCGCGAGATGCGCCGGCCCGTGCGGCTTTCCGGCCACGAGGTCGAGGTGACGCTGTCCATCGGCGCCGCGCTGGCCGATTCCGCCTACACCGGCGTCGAGGAGCCGCTGCGCGACGCCGACACCGCCATGTACCGCGCCAAACAGGCGGGCAAGAACGGGGCGCAGCTGTTCGACCAGAGCATGCACGAGTCGGTGGTGCGGCGGCTGACCACCGAACGAGAGCTGCGCGAGGCGGTCGCCGGCGACCAGCTGCGGCTGCACTACCAGCCCGTGATCTGCCTGGACGACGGCAGCTGCACCGGCTTTGAGGCGCTGGTGCGCTGGCAGCACCCGGTCCGGGGCCTGCTGTTTCCCGGCGACTTCATCGGTGTGGCCGAGGCCTCGGGCCTGATCGGGGCGCTGGGGGCCTGGGTGCTGCAAGAGGGCGCGCGTCAGCTGCGGGAGTGGCGCGCGCGGCCCGAACTCGCCCACCTGAGTCTGGCCGTGAATGTCAGCGGCAAGCAGCTTCTGGCCCCGGCCCAGCCGGACGAGCGCCTGCTCGCCTTCGACTTTCCGCCGGGCCTGGAACTCGAGGTCACCGAGAGCACCCTCATCGACACGCCCGAGGCGGGGGCCCACCTGCGCGCCCTGGCGCAGCTCGGCGTGCCCCTGTCGCTCGACGACTTCGGCACGGGCTACGCCTCGCTCGCGGCGGTGCAGCGCCACCCCATCGGGACCCTCAAGCTCGACCGCAGCTTCGTCGCCCCGCTGCCTGCGGGAAAGCGGCAGCGGGCCATCGTGGCGAGCGTGCTGACCCTGGCCGCCCACCTGGACCTGCGCGTGATCGCCGAAGGCCTGGAAACGCCCGAGCAGGTGGCGGCCCTCCGGGACCTGGGCTGTCGCCACGGCCAGGGCTACGTCTTCTGCCGTCCCGTTCCGGCCGGCGAGGCGACGGCCTACGCGCTGGCCCACCTGCCCGGCCGCCGCCCGGACGCCTGATCCCGCCGGTGGGACGGGGGTGTCCCCATCCGGTCCGGCCGCCATTTCATATCCGGCGCCTCCCCGCGTGGGGTTCTGATGACGGCGCCTTGCCCCTGTGCTCATCCGGTTCCCCTTTCGTTTAAGGGCGGCTTGACGGCGCTGTGCCTTTCGGCGGGTGCGGGTGGACCAGACTGCGGCGGTGGCCCGCCCCTCATGGGCAGGAGTCGCCGGACAGGGTCGCTGACGGCCGATCTCTCCTGCCCTCCAGCCTGCACCCCCGGGACCGCGCCGTCCCGTTTCCCCAAGCCGCGAAGAGGCGAAGGAAGGCCGGCCCGTTCCGGCTGACCCCGGACGGTCCGGCGGCGCTCTTCGACCGGAGTCCGTATGAGTCCTACACCCGAACCTGCCCTGACGCCGGCTGCCGGCGGCCGCCCCCCGCTGGAGCTGTGGTTGGGGATCGAATGTACCTTCAACCGCGTCGGCGACACCTACCTCAACCAGCTCGAACGGGGCGGGCATCTGGAACGTCCCGGCGACCTCGACCTGCTGGCCGGCCTGGGGGCGCGCCGCATCCGTTACCCGGCACTGTGGGAGCAGGTCGCGCCCGGCAGCCCGGACACCCCCGACTGGCGCTGGACTGACCGGCAGCTCGCCCGCCTCCGGCCGCTGAGGCTGGAGCCGGTCGTCACGCTGCTGCACCACGGCAGCGGCCCGCGCTACACCAGCCTGCTGGACCCCGAATTTCCCGAGAAGCTGGCCGCGTACGCCGGGCAGGTGGCGCGGCGCTCCCCCTGGGTCACGAGTTACACCCCGGTCGACGAGCCGCTGACGACCGCGCGCTTCAGCGGCCTGTACGGCGTGTGGTACCCGCACCACGCCACCGACGAGAGCTTCGTGCGCATGGTCCTCCACCAGTGCCGGGGCACCGTGCTGGCGATGCGCGCTGTCCGCGAGGTGCAGCCCGGCGCGTCGCTCGTCCGGACCGACGACCTGGGCCGGGCCCACGCCACGGCGGCCATGCAGCCCGAGGCCGACTTCCAGAACGAGCGGCGCTGGCTCGCCTGCGACCTGCTGTGCGGGCGGGTCGGGCCGGGCCGGCCCACCCGCTCTGGGCCTACCTGCTCGCCTCCGGGGCGGGGGAGGAGGAACTGCGGTGGTTCGTCGATCATCCCTGCGTGCCCGACATCATCGGCGTGGACTACTACGTCACGAGCGAGCGCTTTCTGGACGAGCGGGCGGCGGTCTCATGCAGGGGCCTGACTCGCGCGTGGCCAGGCGGGGGCCGTGAAGCTCACCCAGGCCCCGCCTCCGGGGCGGTTGCCCAGCCCCGCCGAGCCGCCGTGCGCCCGCGCGATGCTCTGCACGATGGCGAGCCCCAGCCCCGCGCCGCTGGGGTCGCGCTGGGCGCGGTAGAAGCGTTCGAAGCCCCGGCTCAGGCCCTCGGGGGTAAATCCCGGCCCCTCGTCCTGCACCTCGAAGGTCACGGTGTCGAGCCCCTGTACCGCCTGGACGAGAATGGTCGAGCCCTGAGGCGCGTGGCGGGCGGCGTTCCGCAGCAGGTTCCACAGCGCCTGCTCCAGCCGCAGCGGGTCGGCCTGCACCCACAGCTGCGTCAGGCCCTGGACCTCGGCCCGCAGGCGATGTTCGGGCATGATGGGCTGCACACGCGCCGCGAGCTGGTGCAGCCAGCCGCGCACCTCCAGCGGCTCCGGGCGCAGTGTCTCGCCTGAATCCAGGCGCGTCAGGGTCAGCAGGTCCTCGACGAGCCGCCCCGCCCGGTCGGCTTCGCGCCGCGCCGCGAGCAGCAGTTCCCACTGCACCTGCCGGTCCTCGGGGGCGCGGGCCAGCACCTCCAGGTAGCCGCCCAGCGCCGTCAGGGGGGTGCGCAGTTCGTGCGAGGCGTCGGCCGCGAAGGCGCGGGTGCGCGCTTCCTCGGCCCGCAGGTCCCCGAAGGACTGGTCGAGCCGGTCGAGCATCCCGTTGAGGCTCTGGGCCAGCGCGCGCACGTCGTCCCGGCTGTCCGGCACGGCGAGGCGCTGGTGCAGCCGGCTGGCCGACAGTTCCCTGGCCTGCGCGGTAATGCGCCGCAGCGGCCGCAGCCCCAGCCGGATCAGGCCGACGCCCACCCCGCAGGCCACCGTCACGAGCACCGCCGCGATGAGCAGGTTCAGGCGGCACAGGCGCAGCACGAAGGCCGAGATGCTGTCGAGGCTGGCCGCGAGGCCCACCACCCCGCCGGGCACGGCGCGCAGCACCACCAGCGCGTGGGCGGTGCGGTACTCGGCCGGCAGGCCCTGGCGCGCGCGGTCCAGCGCGCCGGGGGGCGGGCTGGACCGGATCAGCCCGTCCGTGAACTGCGTCTCCTGGCCCGGCGCGCTCCACAGGCCCCAGGTGTCGCGGCTCTGCGCGGCCGTGCGCAGGCGCTCGTCCAGGCCGTCGCCCGGCGTCCCCAGGCGCGCCAGTTCCTGGGTCAGGGTCTGCCGCAGCTGGTTCTCGGCGTAGTCGCGGGCCTGCAGCAGCACCAGGCCGTACATGCTCACCGTCAGGATCAGGATGGTGGTCAGCAGCGCCAGAAAGAGGCGCAGCTCCAGCGGCAGCCGGAGCACCGCGCGCCGCAGCCGGCCCCCGGCGGCCCGCACGCCGCTCACCGCCGCTCCTGGAGCAGGTAGCCCGCGCCGCGCAGCGTATGCAGCAGTGGCGGATCGCCCAGCGCGCGCCGGGCGTAGCCCATATACAGCTCGACCACGTTGTCGCTGCCGAGAAAATCCCGCCCCCACACGGCGTCCAGGATGATCTGCTTGGGCAGTACCCGCTCGCTGTGGCGGGTCAGGAACAGCAGCAGGTCGAAGGTGGTCGGGCGCAGGTCCAGCCGCCGCCCGGCGCGGAAGGCCTCGCGGGTGGCGCCGTTGAGTTCCAGGTCGGCGTAGCGCGCGAGTTCCACGATGTCCGGGCGGCTGCGGCGCAGCACGTTGCGCACCCGCGCCACGAGCTCCCCGAAGGCGAAGGGCTTGACGAGGTAGTCGTCGGCTCCGCCTTCGAGCCCCCGGATACGGTCCTCGACGCTGTCGCGCGCCGTGAGCATCAGGACCGGCACCGGGGTCCGGCTGCGCAGGTCGCGCAGGAAGGCGTAGCCGTCGGGGCCGGGCAGCATCACGTCCAGGATGATGAGGTCCGCGCCCGCCGCCGCGAAGCGGCTCAGGCCCTCGCCCGCCGTACCCGCAGTGTCCACCTCGAAGCCCTCGTAGCGCAGCCCGACCTGCAGGTAGTCGCGGATGCCCGGATCGTCCTCCACGATCAGGAGCCGGGGCGTGGGGCGGGCGGCGGTCATGCCCAGGACATAGCACGTCAGGCTGTGCGGACCCTGTGCGCGCGGAAGCGGGCCGCACAGCCGGCGCACAGCCGGACTGGATACGGTGACTCCAGGCAAGGCGGCCTCGCGGCCGCTCCCCGCCCTTTTTCCCCTCACCCTTCCCCGGAGGACCCCATGAAGCGACCCATCCTGCTCGGCCTGCTGACCCTGGCGCTGCCGGCCGCCGCCGCCGCGCCCGTGACCTACACCGTCGTCACCGCCGCCACCTCCCTGAACCTGATGACCGCCGAGAGCCAGACCAGTGTCGAGAACTTCACCGGCCGGACCAGCAAGGTCAGCGGCAGCCTGAGCTACGACGCTGCTGCCAGGACCGGCACCGGTACCGTCAGTGTGGACGGCGCGAGCATCTCGACCGGCAACGGCCTGCGCGACACCCACATGAAGAGCGCGGACTGGCTGAACTTCGACAAGACGCCGGCCGTGACCTTCAAGACCACCTCGGTCAAGCTCGTGAGCGGTGACAAGTACGCCGTGAACGGCACCCTGACCATGAACGGCGTGACCAGGAGCGTCACGAGCACCGCCACCGTCAAGCTGACCCCGGCGAGCGCCGCCACCGCGTCGGCGGGCCTGAAGGGCAACGTCCTAGCCGTGAGCACCAGTTTTCCGGTCAAGCTGAGCGACTACGGCGTGAAGAACAGCCGCATCGGCGGGCAGGTCAGCGACACGCTCACGATCAGCCTCAAGTTCGTCGCCAGCAGCGGCGGCTGAGCGCCGGATGCTCGCCCGCTTCGTCCGGCCGCTGGGGGGGCTCGCCGCGCTGTGCGTGCTGGCCCTGGCGATCACGCTGGTTGCCGGCTGGTGGTATGGCCGCGACGCCCAGCTCGTCCAGCTGGTGACGCCCGCGAGCGCCGCCGAGAGCACGCTGTTCGGCAGCAGCGGTCCGGGGACGCCCATCGGCTCGCCGCAGCAGATGATCATCCGGGACGCGGGCGCGTTCCTGGAAGGGCGCAGCGACCAGGGAGCCAGGTACGTGAGCGACACCTACCTCAAGGAGCGTGGCCTCTATCCCCTCCAACTCAAGACCGTGCGCTTCATCGAGTGGGCGGTGGCGGCAGGTTTCGCGGCGGCGGCGCTGGTGTTCGGGGGCCTATGGCTTCTGGCCCGGCGCCAGCGGGCCCGGGGGCCTGGGCGCGCGGTCGCCTTGAGCAGTCCTTAAGGAAATCCAGCGGCTTTCTCTCAGTTGGCCCAACGGAACTTCATCTGCTCCTGAGGCGGCGGCCGGGAGAGGCTGCCATGGTGGAGACCGCATGTCCGGTCCTGTCTTTCCCCCCGCCCCCGGTCGCCGAGGTCGGCCGGCCGACACCTCGCCTGCCGGTCCGGTGCCTGACGCGCTGGAGATCGCCCGCGTGCTGGCCGTTCTCGAACGGGAAGAGGAGGCGCTGCTGCGCTGTCTCGCCGAACTCCAGCGCCGGACGGTCGAGGCGCTGGCGCAGCTCGGGTATCAGGAGATCGACGCCCACCTGGCCGCGCAGCCGCCAGCTTCACCGGAGGTGGGCGTCGCCGCGACCCTCTCGGTCATCATGAAGCTGCCGGGTTCCGATCTGCGGCGCAGCGACTTCAGTCTGAGCCTGCCGCTGGTCCTGACCCGCAGCGGCGAACTGCGCGTCAGCGGCGCCGAGATCGGCGGGGTCGTGGTCCGGGAGACCTTCGTGTATCCGCTGAAGACCGACCCGGCCGGGGCGGCCCGCGCCCTGACGCACGGCCTGTCCCGGCTGTATCTCGCCCACCTGCTCAAGACCCGTCTGTCGGGGGATACGATGCCCGACCCGGAAGCCTGGGCCAGCCCTTTCCGCTGAGCGTCCTCTTGCCGCTTCATTCCCCGGCGCTCGCCGCCTGCCCCGAGCCGGATTCGGGCAGCGGCTGCGGACTCAGGAGTTCGTTGGCCCGCACGAAAGCCTCCATGAAGCGGGCCTCGATCTCGGTCTGGGTGCGGTAGGCGCGCACGGCCTCCAGCTTGCGCGCCCGTTGCTCGGGGGTGAGGTCCACGCGGGTCCAGGGCAGGCGGTCGGCCAGGGGAGGCTCGGTCAGGGGCAGCGTCTCGTGGATGCCCTTGGGCACCGGCCATTCCAGTCCGCCGTGGATCACCCAGAAGCGCAGGCGGTCGGCCTGCCGCCGCTCGGCCATGAGTTGCAGCGCGATGTACGACAGCGTGTGGTGGTCGGTGTGGAAGTCCTGCGGCGCGGGTGCGAGCACGATGTCGGGTTTCACGCGGTCGAGCACCCGCCGCAGGTCGGCCTCCAGCGCCTCGCCGGTGAAGGGCGCGCCGGGTGTCAGGGCGCCGCGCACGTACACGGCGTCGGCGCGGGTTCGGGGGGCGGTGTAGGGAGACGAGAAATTCGTGGTGAACAGCCGGAACAGCCCTCCGTCGGGGTAGCCCAGCATGAAGGTCCGGTCGCCGGGAATGCCCAGTGCGGCGGCGGCCCGCTGCGTCTCGGCGGCGCGGGTGTTGCCCAGTGCGCGCATGTTTTCGGGGCCGGGGCGCAGGGTGCGTTCGGTCAGGGCCGCGTCGAATTCGAAGCCGTCGCCGGCGGTCATCCAGGCGACGTACACCTGCGCGCCCGCTGCCTGCGCCTGCTGGAGCATCCCGCCGCAGCACAGCGTCTCGTCGTCGGGATGCGGCGAGAGCATCAGGACGCGCTGTCCGGCCCGGAAGGGCGCGGCGGCCGGCAACGCCGCGACGCGCTCACTGCTGCGGCCGAAAAGATGCCCTACCACCGGCAGGTTGATCCAGGCGGCCAGGGCCAGCACGCCCAGCAGGGCGAGGCCGATCCAGAGGAGTGGACGCCGGGACGGGGTCTTGAGGCGGCTCATTCCCCCCAGTGTAGGCGGAGGGCAACGGGTGTCCGCTCCTGCCGACGAGGGCAAAGTGGCCGCCGCGGGGCGGCGCCGTATCCCCGCGAGCGTTCGCAGCTGTCCTTGCCCCTGTCCACCTCGGCGGGCAGGGGAGGGCCGGATGGGGACCGCACGTCCTCAGGGTTTCTCCTGCTCCGAACAGCTGCGGGTGGTCCGGGCGTCCCGGTGCTCACGGGCCGCGCAGGTTTCGCCCGGGCCCATTCCTGTCTGGAGCTGACCCGACGGTCAATGTTCGGCCGAGCCTTCAGTCACGTTGCCTTTCTCCTCATCGAGATGGGGACGTGCGCCCCGACGGCAGACTTTATACTCGGGATCACATTTCATCTGGAGGACATCTTTATGCCAGTATCACTTCAAAAAGGCGGCAACGTATCCCTTTCCAAGGAAGCTCCCGGCCTCACGGCCATCGTGATCGGACTGGGCTGGGACCCGCGCGCGACCGACGGGCAGGCCTTCGACCTCGACGGCAGCGTCTTCATGCTCGGGGCCAGCGGCCGCGTGCGCAGCGACAGCGACTTCATCTTCTACAACAACAAGACCAGCAGTGACGGCAGCGTCAGCCACCAGGGCGACAACACGACCGGCCAGGGCGCGGGCGACGACGAGACGGTGGACGTGGACTTCTCGCGTGTGCCGGCCGATGTGGACAAGATCGCCGTCTGCGTGACCATCCACGAGGCCGACACCCGCCGCCAGAGCTTCGGGCAGGTTTCCAAGGCCTATATCCGCGTGATGAACAAGGCGGGCGGCACCGAGATCGCGCGCTACGACCTCTCGGAAGACGCCAGCACCGACACCGCCATGATCTTCGGCGAGGTCTACCGCAACGGCAGCGACTGGAAGTTCCGTGCGGTCGGTCAGGGCTTCGCGGGCGGCCTCGCGCCGCTGGCCCGCAACTTCGGCGTCAACGTCTGAATCGGGTTCCTGGGCGGTGGCCGGAAGGTTGAGATCGGCGCCCCCCGGTACGTTTCCCGGACCATCCGATTCTGGTTCCTGTGGCAGGGGGGGCACTCCGCTCCTCCTGCCTTTTCTTGCCGCCCCGCTCCGTTCCATGAGGACCCAATGCAGACATTCCAGACCGGCCAGAAAAGCCCGCTCGCGGCCCTGACTCCGGCCACCCGCCTGAGCCTCAGCGCCCGCGTCACCGGCCCGGCGGCCGAATACGACCTCATTCTGTTCGGCCTGGACGAGGCGGGCCGTCTGAGCGACGACCGTTACATGGTTTTCTATAACCAGCCGCGGAGTCCCGAGGGGGCCCTCTCGGTGCAGGGGAGTGGCAGCGAACGGGTCTTCGGTCTCGATCTCGCGGCCCTGCCTGCGGGCGTGCGCCGTCTGAGCCTCGCCGTGACCACCGATCAGGGTGATCTGAGTCAGATGCAGGCAGCCGACGTGACCCTGAGTGCGGACGGTGTCCCGTTGCTGACCTACCGCGTGACCGGCCGCGAGCTGAGCGGGGAAAAGGCGCTGATGTTGCTGGACGTGTATTTCAAGGACGTCTGGCGCGTCGGCGCGGTCGGGCAGGGCTTCGCCGGGGGACTGGACGCCCTCGTGCGGCATTTCGGCGGCGAGGTGGCGGACGCCCCGCCTGCGCCTGGACCGGCCGTGCCGACACCTGTCAGTCTCGCCAAGGAGCGCCAGCGCGTGCTGCTGGAAAAGGCCGAGCGCACGCAGCCCCAGCTCGTCAGTCTCATCAAGACGGCGAGTGTCAGTCTGGAAAAACGGGGTCTGGGCGAGGCGCGCTACCGGGTCAACCTCGTGCTGGACATCAGCGCGAGCATGTACGACGAATACCGCAGCGGGGCGGTGCAGGCCCTCGCCGAGCGCGCCCTGGCCCTGGCGACCCGCCTGGACGACGACGGTGAGGTCGAGGTGTACCTGTTCGGCATCAAGGCCCACCGGGGCGGTCCGCTGTCGCTCGACAACGTCGCGGGCTTCGTGGACCGGCTGGGGGTCCGCCTGGAGGGCGGCACGCACTACAGTCCGGTCATGACCCTGGTGCGTGAGGATGCCCGCGCCGCGCGCGCGGCCCTGCCCACGTTGGTGCTGTTCATCACCGACGGGGGCACCAGCAACCGTGACGCCGTGGTCCGTCAGATGACCGAAGCCTCACGTGAGCCGGTGTTCTGGAAATTCATGGGCATCGACCAGGGCGGTGTGGACTTCGATTTCCTGACCAAGCTCGACGACCTGCGCGGCCGGACCGTGGACAACGCCGATTTCTTCTGTCTGCCCTCGCCCATCCGCGTGCCCGACCCCCAGCTGTTCGAACTGCTGGTGAACGAACTCGACACCTGGCAGACTGCCGCGCGCCGCCAGGGCATCCTGCGCTGAAGGAGTATTCATGCCTATCTCGTTGCAAAAAGGCCAGCAGATTTCCCTCGCCAAGGAGGCCGGGCCGCGCCTGGGCGTCGTCCGCATGGGCCTGGGGTGGGACGTCATCAAGAAAAAGGGTTTCTTCGGCTTCGGCGCCGGCGAGCAGGCGGTGGACCTCGATGCCAATGCCCTGCTGTTCGACGCTTCGGGGCAACTCCGGGAGGCCGTGTGGTTCCGGCAGCTTCAGAGTGCCGACGGCACGGTGAGCCACAGCGGCGACAACCGCACCGGCCAGGGCAGCGGCGACGACGAGACGATCACGGTCGATCTTTCCCGGCTTCCGTCGACCATCCAGACGGTCGTGTTCAGCGTGAACAACTACACCGGTCAGGACTTCGGACAGGTCCAGAACGCCTACTGTCGCCTGATCGATACGCAGGGAAACAAGGAGATTGCCCGCTACGACCTCTCGGCCCAGGGCAGCCACTCGGCCCTGATCCTGGCGAGCCTGCGCCGCAGCGGCAGCGACTGGACCATGACGGCCATCGGCGCGCCGTCGCGGGGCCGGACCTTCCAGGACAATCTGCCGGACATGCAGACCTACGTGTCCTGAGTACCGATCGAGGAAAGGATCGCCGGAACATTCCGGCGGTTTTTTTATACGCTCTTTTCTAATGGAGGCGGCGACCGTAGGCGCGGGCGGCCTGCTTGGCGATCGTCTGTGCATCGTCGCTGTGTTCTGCGATCAGGGCGCGTAGCCGGGCGAGCTGGTCGGCGTTCAGGCGAACTCTTATGTCGCCGCCGATGGCTTCCGGGCTCTGGCCAGTGAGGGCTTCGACGATTCCCAGAACGAAAGCTTCTTCGGTCGCGTCCCGGGTGCGGATGGTGCGCTCGGGATGGGTTTGCCGGAAGAGGATGTCCCGTGTCACTGTCTGGAAGCGCTGCGCCAGTGAGCCCCTGAGTCCCGGTGCAGTCAGTTCCTCGGCCCTGACCTGCGAGGCTGCCTGCCGGTAAAGTTCGGGAGTCGTGCCCTCGGTGTAGGCCCAGCCGTCGAGTCGGGCGGCGAGAAGTTTATCCAGGTCTAGGTGGGAGATCAGACGTTCCAATTCACCTGGTGTGAGGTCTTCAGCATCGACCAGGGCGGTCAGGACCTTGTCGGGTTCGGTGTCCAGGCGGGCCAACCACAGAGCGGATTCGCGCCAGTGGTCCAGGAGGTCGAGGTCCTGCGAGACGGGCAGGCCGGCGTCCAGATCGTAGAAGGTCAGGTCATGGGTACGGAGGTGGGTGGTGAGCAGCCGGCCAGCGTTCTGCCGTTCGCCACCCAGACCCCCCCGATAGAGCTGTAACAGCTTCCGGCCCCGGGCGATAGCGTCGTTCATCGGTCGAGTTCAGTGTAGCTGGCGTCTGCTGCCCGGTTGCCCAATGAATCTGGTCTATCTGACCTAAATTTACTTAGGTCAATCACCTTAGATAATAATCTTTATATGAAAAGAGTTCAGTTATCTTGTGAGATTGAAATTCTCGTCTGGGCTATCACTTTCGCTCGTCTGGGTTATTACTTTCAAATGGATGTAGGCACAGGCAAAGGCCTAAGCAGAAAGCTAGAGATTTAATAACAAACCAGGTTTATCCCCGAACGCTAAGTTAATGTGACCGAAATCAGCCCTTCGGTGTTTTTATATTCAAACCCTGAATGAAAGACTTAGAAAAATCTCTTCATATAAATTATTATAAACATAGACCCAGTGAGAATCTGCTACTCTCACTCCACCTGAGTCAGGGGAAGTCCGGTGAAGCTGTGCATATGCACATCCAGTCCGGCGCTGTCGCGCAACGGTAATCGGAGGCCACCTCCGTCAGCCCGAATGCCTCTCAGGGACGCCTGCGTCAACCCGCAGGCACCTCTCGCCATCAGAGGGCCATTCCTGAGCACAGCGCCGTTCATCTCCGATGCAAAGGTCAACCTGCTCCGGCCCCGGCTGGAACGGACCTTCCTGTGCTCCCGTTTCCGGCCGCTTCCTTCCAAGCACGCCGGAGTTCTTCATGGCTTCAGCCCATATCCGTACCGTCCCGGATCGTAGAGATCCGAGGAATATTCGATGATCGTCTGCATAGGCGCAGGCCCAGGCCATCTGGATTTTCTGACCCGCAAGGGAGCCGATCTGATCACAGAGGCCGACGTGGTGGCCGGTTTTGACGCCGTCGTCGACGTCGTCCGTCCCCTGATCCCGACAACAGCCCAGGTCGTTACGATGAGCTACCGCGATCAAGTCGCCCAACTTGCCGAAGTCGCCAGACTGCACCATGCCGGAAAACGCTGCGCAGTCGTCTTCATGGGCGACATTCACTTCAGTGGTTTTCAATTCCTGGAGCGGGTCGAGACCGCCTGTAAACACCCGGTCGAGACCGTTCCCGGCATCTCCAGCGCGCAGATGCTCGCCAGCAAGAGCCGGGTCTGCTTCGACGAGACCACCTTCCTGACCTTCCATCGCCGCGGCGACCTGAACCCGTTCAAAACACATCTACGAGACGTCCTGGCCGCAGGCCGGAACGCGATCGTCATTCCACGTCCCTGGGACTTCATGCCGAAGGACGTCGCGGCCTATCTGCTCGGCTGCGGCCTTCCGCCCGAGCACCGCGCCGAGGTATGGGAAAACCTGTCACGAACCGAAGCCGAATGGACCGGCGACCTCACGCAGCTGGCCGAACAAGACTTCTCCGACATGAGCATCCTCCTGGTACGGGCTCTGACACCGATGCCCACCGGCCTGGAGGGCGAAGCGTGAGCGGCGCGGCCGACAGCGGATACGCCATCCTCCTCGCCGCCCACGGCAGCCGGGACCCGGCGAGCGCCACGCAGTTCGAGCAACTCGTGGCCGAAGTGAAGCGACTGGAACCGGGACGCACCGTCACACACGGTTTTCTGGAGTTCAATACCCCCACGCTGGACGAGGCCGCCCGCGCCGCGGTGGAAAGCGGCGCACGGGAAGTCGTGATGGTCCCCGGGGTGCTCCTCGCCGCCACCCATGCCAAAAACGACCTGCCCGCCGAGCTACGGACGCTGCGAGAGGAGCACCCCGGCGTCACCTTCCACTCGGGCGCGGCACTGGACCTGCACCCCCTGCTGCTGGAAGTCTGCCGCGAGCGCCTGATCGCCGCCGAGGCCGCCGCCACGGGCGAGGTCCGGCGCGACCGCACCCTGCTGCTCGTCGCCGGGCGGGGCACCACGGACCCCGACGCCAACGGCGACGTGCACAAGCTCGCCCGCTTTCTGGAGGAAGGACTGGGCTACGGCGCGAGCCTGGTGGGCTACACCGGAACAACCAAGCCCGACCTGCCCACCGCACTGGGCCGCGCCGCCACCCTGGGATTCGAGCGGGTGGTGGTACTGCCCTACCTGCTGTTCGGCGGAGTGCTGCTGAACCGCGTGAATGCCGCCGTGGCCGCCGCCGCCGAGCGCTGGCCCCACACCCAGTTCCTGACCGCCGGGCCGCTGGGACCGGACCCAAAGGTGGCCCAGGTCTTCCTGGAACGGGCCCACGAGGGCATGCGCGGCGAGGGCCACATGAACTGCTCGCTGTGCAAGTACCGCGTGGCCGTGGTGGGCTATGAGGGACAGGTCGGCGCGCCGCAGGTCGGCCACCACGGCGGCGTACGCGGACTGCTGGCGCGGGCCGGGGCTCCGGCCACTCCCCGGATCATGCCCCCCTACGTGCCGCACCCTATCGAGGCGGCGTCCTTCGAGATCATCGAGGGGCTGCGCGACTGGGACACGGTCAATCCGGCCGACCGCTATGCCATGCAGCGGCTGGTGCATACGGCGGGCGACCCCGGCATCGTGGACGACCTGTACTTCTCACCGGGCGCGACCGAGGCGGGCGTCATGGCGATTCTGCGCGGCCTGACGGTCGTGACCGACGTGACGATGGTCCAGAGCGGCCTGAAGCGCCAGAACCTCAAAGACCTCGGCGTGAACGTCTGGTGCGGCGTCCACGATCCCGAAACGCACCTGCTGAGCCGGGAAACGGGTCTGACCCGCTCGGCCTCCGGCATCCGGCGGGCCTACGAAAAGTTCGGGAACGACTGCATCGTGGCGATTGGCGACGCGCCCACCGCCATCTTCGAGGCCGTCCGCCTGATCCGCGAGCGCCACTGGCGGCCTGGGCTGGTCATCGGCCTGCCGGTGGGATTCGTCGGCACACGGGAGAGCAAAGCGGCGCTGCGCGGCTGCCTGAGCGTCCCCCGCATCACCAACGCAGGCACACGCGGCGGCAGTCCGTGGGCGAGCAGCGTGGTGAACACCCTGATGATCGAGGCCCAGAACCGGCTGGCGGCGGTCGGTGCGGCGCAGGCCGAAGCCATGCAAACTGAGACCGCACAGAGCGGCGCGTGAGTCTCGCCTTCCAGATGACACCGGCCCGCTACGACCTTTCCCTGCCCGCCGACAACGGCCTGCGCCGGGGCTTTACGACCGGCAGCGCGGCGACGGCGGCATTCAAGGCCGCGCTGCTGCTGCTGGAACGCGGCCAGACGACGACCGAGGTGGACATCACCCTGCCGGGGGGCGAATTCGTGCTGGGCGTGCCGGTGCAGGGGGCCCGCCTGACCGATGCCGGGGCCTACGCCGAGGTCGTCAAGGACGGCGGCGACGATCCCGACGCCACCCACGGCGCGACGATCTGGGTGTCGGTCGTGCGGCAGGCCAGCCCGGAGATGACCTTCCACGCGGGCGAGGGCGTGGGCACCGTCACCGCCCCCGGCATCCGCGTGCCGGTGGGCGAGGCCGCGATCAACCCCGGCCCGCGCGACATGATGCGGCAGGCGGCGCGGGAAGTGACGGGCCACACGGCCTATGCGGTGACCGTGGGCTGCGTGGACGGCGAGGCCATCGCCCGGCGGACCTTCAATCCGCGCCTGGGCATCGTGGGCGGCATCAGCATTCTGGGCACGACCGGCATCGTCGAACCGATGAGCCTGGAGGCGTATATGGCCTCGGTCGAGGTCTACGTGCGTGTGGCGGTGCATGGCCGCCCGGGCGCCGTTGTCCTAACCCCCGGCAAGCTGGGCCGCGACTATGCCCGCGAGACCCTGGGCGTGTCGGGCCCCGACATCGTGCAGATGAGCAATTTCGTGGGCGCCGCGCTGGACGCCCTGCAATCGGCACTCGTGGAAACGGGCCATCCGCTGCCCCTGCTGCTCGTCGCCGGACACCCCGGCAAGCTGGCGAAGGTCCTGAACGGCGACTGGAACACCCACAGCCAGTACAGCGGCATGGCGATGAACGCGGTGGCGCGGGTGGCGGCGGAGGTCGGCCTGGAGCCGGGTCCGGTGGCCGCCCTCGCCCAGGCGAACACGGTGGACGCCTGCGTAGAGCTGCTTGCCGCACACCCCAGAGGAACGGAGGTGTGGGCCGAGATCGCCCGCCGCATCGCCGGCACGCTCCAGGCCCGCGCCCCGGCGACCCGCCGCGTCCGGGTGGCCCTCTTCGCGCTGGACGGCACCGGACTGGGCACGGCAGAGGTCGGGGCATGAGCGGCGGCTTTACCGGCCTCGGCGTCGGCCCCGGCCCGGAAGGGCTGCTGCCGGTGGCGGCGCTGCGGGCACTCCAGGCGGCGGACGTGATCTACGCGCCGCGCTCGCGGGTTTCCGACTCGTCGGTGGCCCTGGACGCCCTGCGCGGCCTGGACTTCCCGCAGGACCGGGTGCAGGAGGTCGAATTCCTGATGGACGGCGACGATGCGCGGATCGGCGGGCACTACGCCGCCCTGGCCCGGGAAATCGCCGCGCGGGGCCGGGCGGGCGAACAGGTCGTCTACCTCACCATCGGGGACGCGATGACCTATTCCACGCTGGGCTATCTGGTGGCCGCGCTGCGCACCGAGGCCCCCGACCTGCCCACCCGCGTACTGCCCGGCGTCACGAGCTACGCCACGGCGGCGGCCCTCACCGGATTCTCGCTGGGCGAGGGCAAGGAGCGCGTGCTCATCCTCCCCTGCCCGGACGATCTGGAAGCGCTGCGGGCCGACCTGCTGAGCCACGACGTCACCGTCCTGATGAAGGTCGGGCGGCGACTGCCGGGCGTACTGGCACTGCTCGACGACCTGGGCATCGCCCAACACTGCGCCCTCGCACACCGCCTGGGCCTGGGCGGCGAGGTGGTTCTGCCCAGCCTGAGCGCGGGCGTGCCGGACGCCGCGAAGCTGGGCTACCTGAGCGTGCTGCTGATCCGCCGCGGACCGCCACAGCGGTTCGGAACGAAAGACGCTGAAGCCGACGCCAGTCACGGGGCGCCCTGATCCGCACCCCTGTGCAACCGCACCCAAAGGAGCTGTCATGAACGTCTATTTCATCGGGGCCGGGCCTGGAGCGCCGGACCTCATCACCGTGCGGGGAGCGCGGCTGCTCGGGCAGTGCCGCCTCATCCTGTACGCCGGATCGCTGGTCCCGGAGGCCGTGCTGGAACACGCCGCCCCGGACGCCGAACGCTTCAACACTGCCGAGCTGAACCTGGACGAGCAGGTGGCCCTGTACCGCCGCGCCCAGCGGGAAGGCCTGGACGTGGCCCGCGTGCACAGCGGCGACCCGGCCATCTACGGCGCGACCGCCGAGCAGATGCGGGCGCTGCGTGAGCTGGACATCCCCTACGAGATCGTACCCGGCGTGAGCAGCTTCACCGCCAGCGCCGCCGCCCTGGGCGCGGAGCTGACCCGCCCGAACGTCACGCAGACGATCATCCTCACCCGGGTGTCAGGCCGCGCCAGCCCCGTCCCCGAGCGCGAAAACCTCGCCAGTCTCGCGGCGCACGGGGCCAGCCTGTGCGTCTTCCTGGGCGGCAACCAGCTCGCCGAGATCGTGGCCGAGCTGCGGACCGGCTACCCGGACGAGACCCCGGTGGCCCTGGTGCAGCGCGCCAGCCAACCCGAGGAGCGCCGACACGTCGCCACGCTGGGCACCCTGCTTGGTGGGGAGGGGCTGGACGGCATCCGTCCCAGCGAATGGGCACTGACCACCATGCTGATCGTGAGCCCGGCGCTGGCGGACGTCGGAGAGGCGCAGGGCAGCCGCCTGTATGCGCCCGAGTACGCGCACCGTTTCCGGCGGGCCGTGAAGGAAGAAGGATGAAGAATTACCCTGACACGAAGCCCCAGCCCTCCTGTCCGCGTGGGACGGGGCGCGCGTGACCACCGACCTTCCTGTGGCCCTCGCCATCTGGCCCGTGCGCCGCGAGACGGAGGTCCTGGCGGCGCACCTCGCCGCACACCTGAACGCCGTGGTGCACCGCCCCTGGCAGCAGGCCGGGCGGCAGTTCGACGCCTTCGGGGCCGCCTTCGCCGGAGCGCGGGCCTGGATCATGATCGGCGCGGTGGGTATCGCCAGCCGCTTTCTGGCCGGACTCCCCCACGACAAGCACACCGATCCGGCGGTGGTCGTGCTGGACGACGCGGCGCGCTTCGCCGTGGCCCTGCTCGGCGGGCACGAGGGCGGCGCGAACGCCCTGGCCTACGCGGTGGCGCGCGCCACCGGAGCCGTACCCGTCGTGACCACCGCCACCGAGGCCGTCAAACCGCTGACGCTGGGCATCGGCTGCCGGCGGGGCGTGGACGAAGACCAGATCGCGGCGGCCGTGACGCATGCGCTGGCAGGCCGCGCGCTGGCGGACGTCCGTGAGGTCGCCACGGTGGACCTCAAGGCCGACGAGACCGGGCTGCTGGCCTTCTGCGAGGCGCACGCGCTGCCGCTGCGGGTCTTTGCCCGCGCCGATCTGGCGGGCCGCGCCTACGTGACGCAGGCCAGCGACTGGGTGCAGCGCAGCGTCGGGCTGCCCGGCGTGTGCGAACCCTGCGCCCTGCTCGCCAGCCCGCGCGGCGAACTGATCGTCCCCAAGACGGCCCTGAACGGCGTGACGGTCGCGGTGGTCGAGGACCGGGGCTGGGCGGCCGGAGGTCGGGCATGACCGCGCCCTCCAAAACAGGCCACCTCAGCCTCGTCTCCGTCGGCCCCGGCGACCTCTCGCTGGTGCCCGAGCGGGCGCGCGACGCCCTGCTGCGGGCCGACGTGATCGTGGCCTACGACCTCTACCTGCGCTGGGTCGCGCCGCTGATCACCACGCAGGACGTCCTGACGCCGCCGCTGACGCAGGAGAAGGAGCGCGCCCGCCTCGCCATCGAACGCGCCCGGAGCGGGCAACGGGTGGCGCTCGTGAGCAGCGGCGACATCGGCGTGTACGCGATGGCCGGCCTGGTCTTCGAGGACCTGCCCGAGTCGCCCGACTTCGGGGTGGAGGTCATCCCCGGCATCACGAGCGCCACCGCCTGCGCGAGCCTGCTGGGGTCGCCGCTGACGCACGACTTCGCCACCCTCTCGCTCTCGGACCTGCTGTGCCCCTGGGAATGGATCGAGCACCGCGCGCGCCACATCGCCGGGGCCGACCTCGCCTGCGTGCTGTACAACGTGCAGAGCCGGGCGCGGCAGGAGGGCGTGTACCGCGTCCTCCGCCTGATGCTGGAGCACAAGCGCCCGGAGACGGTCTGCGGGGTGGTCCGCAACGCCTACCGCGAGGACCAGGAGGTGCGCGTGACCACACTGGGCGAGCTGCTGGAACAGAAGTTCGACATGCTCACCACCGTGGTCATCGGCAACCGCTTCACCGAGCGCAAAGGCCGCTGGATGTATACCCCGCGCGGCTACAACGACTGGCAAGCCGACGCCGCGCCCGAAGTTGCGCCGACCCATGCCCTCCCCGAACACGCGATCTGGGTCTACGGCGGCACCCGAGACGGCAACGCCCTGGCCCTGGCCCTGGCCGAAGCCGGGCAACAGGTGGTCCTGAGCGTGGCGACCGACCTCGGCGCGCAGGTGGCCCCGGCGCACCCCAACCTGTGCCTGTACGGCGGCCCCGCCGGAGCCGAGGCGAGGCGGCGCGCGCTGCGCGGGGCGCGGGCGGTCGTGGACGCCACGCACCCCTATGCCGGGGTCATCACGCCGCAGCTCCGCGAGATCACGGCCGAGCTGGACGTGCCCTACCTGCGCTACGAGCGACCCTCGACCCTCCCCGACCCCCTGCCGGACGGCGTGGTGCTGGCCGACTCCTTCGTCCATGCGGCGGAGCTGGCCGCGCCGCATGGACGGGTCTTCCTGGCGACGGGCAGCAAGGACCTCGCCGCCTTCCGGGAGGCCGCGCCCGACGCCGAAGTGTTCGTGCGCGTGACCCCGCAGCCCGAGGTCATGGCCCGCGTCCTCGAACTCGGCGTGCCGCCGCAGAACGTCAGCGCGATGGTCGGCCCCTTTTCCCACGAGTTCAACGTGGCGCAGTGGCGCGCGTGGAGCGTCGGCGCGGTCGTCACCAAGGACAGCGGCGCGCAGGGCGGTCTGCCCGCCAAGCTGAGCGCCGCCCGTGAACTGGGCGTGCCCCTGATCGTGGTGCGCCGCCCCGACGCCGTCCCCGGCGCGTTTTCTTCTCCCGAAGCATTGATCGGGTCCCTCAAGGAGTTGCCGTGAGCACCAGAACCCCCGTCACCATCGTCAGCGGCTTTCTCGGCAGCGGCAAGACCACGCTGCTGAACAACCTGCTGGCGCAGACCCACGACCGCACGCTGGCCGTCATCGTGAACGAGTTCGGCGAGGTGAGCATCGACGCGCCGCTGCTCGACACGCGTGAGGAGGGCGTGGAGCTGCACGACGTGCACGGCGGCCTGCTGGCCTACGGCGGCGAGGGCGACGCCTTCACCGCGACCCTGCGGGCGCTGCGCGGACGCCGCCACGCCTTCGACCACGTGCTGATCGAGACGAGCGGGCTGGCCGTGCCCACCGCCGTGATGGTCACACTCCAGACGCCGGAATTTGCCGACGCCTTCCTGCTCGACGCGACGCTGGTGGTCGTGGACACGCCGCTGCTGCTGGAGGGCGCGTTCAGTACAGGGGGAGACGCGGCCCAGGCCAGCGCCGCGTCCGTGTTCGACGCGCAGCTCGAATACGCCGACGTGGCCGTACTGAACAAGATCGACGGGCTCGACGACGCCGCACTGCTCCAGGCCGAGGCCGACGTGCGCTACCGTGCCCCGCGCGTGCGCTTTCTGGAGCTGGCCTACGGCGCGCGGCTCGACACGCAGCTCACGCTGGGCCTGAACCTGCACGGCACCCGCCGCGCGGTGACGCACGCCGCGCCCGTCAGCGGCACGCCCAGCGATCTCGCGGCCCCGCTGCACGACCACACCACGCTCGACGGCCACAGTCACGGCGACCTCGACGCCCACGTGCACAGCCTGAGCACCCACCAGCACTTCCACGAACATGACCCCGGCTGGCAATCCTTCCGGCTGACCAGCCCGGAACCGCAGGACCTCCCGGCACTCCTGAAAACCGTGCAGAACGTGGCGCGCGTGTTCCCGGTGCTGCGCGTCAAGGGCTTCGTGGGGGACGCGCAGGGCGAGCGGCACGCGGTGCAGGCGGTGCGCTCGCGCATCGAGGCGCTGCCCGCCCCGGCCCGGGCAGACGCGCCCAACGAGCTGATCTTCATCGGCTACCACGTCAGCCGCAAGAAGGTCATCGAGGCGCTCCAGAAGGCGCTGCCGCAGGTCTGGAGCTGAGAGAGGGCTCGGAAGTTCAGGGGCGGGGTGCTGGCCCCGGCCCCTGCAACAGCCGGACCATCTCCAGATATCCGGCGCTGCGGGCGTGGTCCAGCGGCGTTCTCCCCTGCCGGTCGGCCACCTGCGGATCGGCCCCGTGCGCCAGCAGTTCACGCACGATTTCGGTGTGGACCGGGCCGCCGTCTCCGAGGATCACGGCCTCCAGCAGCGCCGTCCAGCCCAGATGGTTGACGTGATTCACGTCGATACCGGTGGTCCGGAGCAGTTCTCGGACGTAAGGCAGGTGGCCGCGGTCAGCCGCCGGAATCAGCGCCGTTCCCCCGAAGCGGTTGGTGCGGGTCAGGTCGGGACTGCCCCGGAGCACCTCGCGCAGCAGGGCGACATTGCCCGTCTCGCCACTCACCAGCAGCGCGTTGTTGCGTGCGTCGTCCTGGGGGTCGGGGTCCGCACCGGCCGACACCAGCGCGCGCACCACCTCCACATGGTCGCCCAGGGCCGCGGAGGTCAGCGCCGTACGGCCCCGCGCGTCGGCCGCGTCGGGATTCGCGCCCGCCGCCAGCAGGGCCGCGACCCGCGCCGCGTCACCGTCCTGGGCCGCCCTGAGCAGTTGGGCCGAGAGCGCCGCTTCCGAATGCTGTTCCATCTGAATTCTCCTTTCCGGACCGTGCGCCGCAGTGACGACGGTGGCCGCCGTTCCCCCGAGCAGCGCCGCCAGCATCAGCCGCCTGGACACCGGCGCCCCTGCCCTGCCGCCGCCCCCGCCTTCAGAATCCCGGGAGGGTCTTGAGGGCGTCCAGCGCGCACTGCTCGTCGATCATGCCACTGGGTGCCCCGCCCACGCCGATGGCCCCGACCACCGTCGTCCCGGCACGCACCGGGACGCCACCGGCGAGCAGCAGATACCCGGGGATGTCGGCCAGGCCGGGGTTGCTCGCCAGGCCCTTGGCCATCTCACTGGTCAGGTTGCGCCCGCTGGCACTCGTGAAGGCCTTGCCCAGACTCGCGCCCACCGTGTGCGGCCCGGCCTGTTCCGAGCGGGCCAGCGCCAGCGCCACGCCGGAGCGGTCCACCACGGCCGCGCTGACGTTGTAGCCGGCGGCGGCGCAGTTGGCGACCGCCCGCGTGGCGAGCTTGACCGCCGCGTCCAGGCTCAGGGTGGCGACCTGTACGGTAGGCGTGGTGGCCAGCTGTACGGGGGCAGGCGGCGCAGGAGGGGTCTGCGCCGGGGTCTGTTGGGCGGCGGCCACGGAGGCGAAGGTCAGTGCAGTCAGGAGGACCGTTTTCATGGCGTCATGTTCCCAGGCGGGCGCGCGCGAAACCATTCGGGCGTTTTCGGAGGCGGCCTCCGTAGTTTTACGGAGAACCCGGCCCCGCAGAGTCCACGGCGCTCAGGTAGGTCCGCATCAGCTCGGCCAGCGAGCGCACCCCGAGCTTCTCGCAGAGGCTGGCGCGGTGCGTCTCGACCGTGCGCGCGCTGATCCCGAGGACTTGGGCGCTCTGCTTGCTGGTCTGGCCGTCCATCAGTCCGGCGAGCACCTCGCGCTCCCGGTCGGTCAGGCGGGCGAGGCGGGCGCGCGCCTGTTCGCCCGCCCCGCGCTGCTCGCGGCGGCTCAGGTGCAGGTGGATGGCCCGCTGGACAGCCTCCAGCAGCGTGGTCTCGTCCACCGGTTTTTCCAGGAAATCGACGGCTCCCTGCCGGAACGCGCGGCGGCACAGGTCCACATTGCCGTGCCCGGTCAGGATCACGACGGGCAGGTCCACGCCGGCGACGCGCAGCTGTTCCTGGAGCTGCAGGCCACTGACATGCGGCATGCGGATGTCGAGCAGCAGACAGCCCACCGCGCCGGGGTCCAGCTGCTCCTGAAAGGCCCGGCCGTCGGCGAAGGCCCGCACCGGCAGGCCCACCGTGCCGAGCAGGAACCCCAGGGCGTCACGCACCCCGGCGTCATCGTCCACGAGATAGACGGTCGGTTCAGCGGGCCGGGACATCACCGCTCCATTGTGGCAGCGTGAGGACGAACCGGGCGCCGCGTCCGGGTGCGTTCGCCCCGGTCAGCTCTCCCCCGAGGCCCTGGGCCAGGGTCTGTGAGAGCGACAGCCCCAGCCCCAGGCCGCCGGGCTTGCTCGTCTGGAAGGGCTGGAACAGCCGCGCCAGCGTCTCTCCGGACAGCCCGGCGCCGCTGTCCTGCACGGTCAGCCGCCACCAGTCCCCCGCCGCTTCGATACGCAGGTCAAGGCGGCACTCGCCCGCCTCGTCCATGGCTTCCAGGGCGTTGCGCACCAGATTGAGGATGATCTGTTCGACCTGCACGGGATCGCCCAGGGCGGGCGCGGCGACGGGAAACTGCGTCTCCACGGTGACCGCCAGCCGGCTCAGGTCCGCCTGACACAGCGTCAGGATATTGTGGACCGCCTGCACCACATCCACCTGTACGCGCTGGGCGGGCGCGCGGCGCACCAGGGTCCGCAGCCGGGCAATGATCTGAGCCGAGCGTTGGGCCTGCGTCACCATGCCCTGCACGGCCTGACGCGCCCGGGGCAGGTCCGGGGGGTCCTGACCCAGGAGCCGCGTCCCCGCCTGTCCGTAGCTGACGATGGCGGTGAGGGGCTGGGTGAGTTCATGGGCCAGTCCGGCGCTCATTTCGCCCAG
>NC_017790.1:2680000-2767500 GCF_000252445.1 Deinococcus gobiensis I-0
AACAGGTTGATGATCTGCTGGCGCACGATGCCCGAGAGCCGGGAGGCCAGCGTGCCGACCATGACGATGAGGGTGTTGGCCCGCAGGGACTTTCTGGGTGTGGGCGCAGGCGACGCCGGACCCTGCGGCGGCAGGCCCGGATCGGGGGCGGAGGGCGGGGAGACGGTCACGGACCTTACTGTAGCGCGGGTTCCCGGGGCCTCTGCCCTCCCCCCCTCGCCAAGCGTGCAGGGACGTGCTACACTCCCGCTTGCCCGTTCTTCAGAACGACGCCGCGCGGAGAGGTGCCAGAGTGGTTGAATGGGTCAGTCTCGAAAACTGAAGTAGTCGCAAGGCTACCGTGGGTTCGAATCCCACCCTCTTCGCCAAAAAGAGCGCCGCCCCAGGAGCATTCCAGGGGCGGCGTTCGCGTGTGGCCGGGCTCTAGTTGATGAAGACGCCCGGCAGGTCGCCGTCCAGACCGCCCACCGGCAGGCCCAGGTGGTCGTAGGCGTGGGCGGTCGCCACGCGGCCACGCGGCGTGCGCTTGATGAAGCCGAGCTGGATGAGGTACGGCTCGTACACGTCTTCGAGGGTCAGGGCGTCTTCGGAAATGGCGGTCGCCAGCGTGTCCACGCCCACCGGGCCGCCCGCGAAACGGTGGATCAGGGTTTCGAGGTACTTCTTGTCGCGGTCGTCCAGGCCCGCCGAGTCGAGGCCCAGGCGGTCGAGGGCGTCCATCGCGCGCGCAGTGCCGATCGTGCTCTCGCCCGCCACGTCGGCGTAGTCGCGCACGCGCCGCAACAGCCGCTTGGCGATGCGCATCGTGCCGCGCGCCCGGGCGCCGATCTCCAGCCCCGCCTCTTCGTCGAGCCCGAAGCCCAGCAGCCGGGCGTCGCGCAGCAGGTTGGTGGCGATTTCCTCGGGCGTGTAGTACTCCAGGTGCTCGATGATGCCGAAGCGGCTGCGCATGGGCGCCGTGATCAGGCCGGGGCGGGTCGTCGCGCCCACCAGCGTGAAGCGCGGCAGCGGCAGCTCGATGGTGCGCGCGGCCGGTCCCTGCCCCAGCACGATGTCGAGCTTGAAGTCCTCCATCGCCGGGTACAGGTGCTCCTCGGCGACGCGGCCCAGCCGGTGGATCTCGTCGATGAACAGCACGTCGCCCTCTTCGAGGCTGTTGGTCAGGATGGCGGCGAGGTCGCCGGGCTTCTCGATGGCCGGCCCCGAGGTCACGCGGATGTTGACCCCCAGCTCGTGCGCGATGATGTGCGCCAGCGTGGTCTTGCCCAGGCCGGGCGGCCCGAAGAGCAGCGTGTGGTCCAGCGCCTCGCGGCGGCCCTTGGCGGCCTGGAGATACACGCCCAGCTTGTCCTTGAGTTTTTCCTGCCCGACGTATTCGGACAGCCCTTTGGGCCGCAATGCGGCGTCGAGCGGCTCGGTCATGGCCCCATATTACGCTATTTGCGAAATCTCAGGAAGAGGCTTGCGGCTGGAAGGGTCCGGGTCAGCCCCCGTACTGCGCGATGAGGGCCGGCAGGTCGTGGCGCAGGGTGCCGTCGATGGTCTCCTGGTTGTCGTAGACCCGTACGAAGTCGCCCTGCGGCGTGATGACCCGCACCTCGTCGCCGTGGATGCGCGCGGCGGCCGGGGCGCTGACGTTGTCGTCGCTGTGGTCGGCCGCACCGCCCGTGTGGGCGCTGTGGTCGGCGGCCTGGGGCGCGATGTTCGAGACGAACAGGGCGCGCGCCGCCTCGTCGATGGTGGCGGGCTGGCCGGTCAGGCCGGTGAAGGCGGGGTCGAACTTGTCGAGGTACTCGCGCAGCAGGGCGGGCGTATCGACCACCGGGTCCACCGAGACGAGCTGCACCTGCAACTTGGCGCGCTGCTCGGCTGTCAGGGTGTCGTAGGTGCCCTTGAGGCTCGCCAGGGTCGCCGGGCACACGTCGGGGCAATGCACGAAGCCGAAGAACACCAGCCGCAGCCGCCCGTCGGAGGCCGCCAGCGTGGTAGGACGGGCGCGGTCGCTGACGAGTTGCAGGGCCGGTACCCGCAGCGGGGTGTCGAGCGCCGTCCCCCCCGAGAGCGGCTGGGGCGCGAAGCTGCGGTAGGCCAGCAGCCCTCCGAGCAGCGCCGCGACGAGAAGCAGGGCGGCCGTGAGCCACCGGACATTGAACCGCTGAGCAGGGCCGGTCACGCCGCGCAGCCTAGGCCGGGGGCAGGGGGCGGCGTGTCCCCACCCCCACCTTTCTTCATGTCCGCGCGCCACTGCAACTTTTGCCGGAATCCGGAGGCGGGGACCGGCGGCATCCTGAGGGCAGATGAGGCGGCTGCTGACCTGGGTGATCGTGCTGGCGGTGCTGGCGGGGGGAGTGTGGCTGCTGCGCCCCTACTTGGAGCAGGCGGGGCGCTACGCCGCCCTGATGGGCGCCCCGGCCCCGGCGGCCCGCAGCCTGCCCAATCCCCTGCCGGGGCGCGCCCTGACCGACACCTGGGGAGCCGCGCGCAGCCAGGGCCGCCGCCACGAGGGCACCGACATCTTCGCGCCGCGCGGCACGCCGGTCCGGGCCACCACACGCGGCGTCGTGGTGAACCGGGGCGAGAACACCCTGGGCGGGCGCACCATGATGGTCCTGGGCCCGGCCGGGCAGCGCCACTACTACGCCCACCTGGACCGCTATCCCGAATTGCGGGAGGGCGACTGGGTCGAGGCCGGGGACATCGTGGGTTACGTGGGCGACAGCGGCAACGCGCGCGGCACGCCGCCCCACCTGCACTACGGCATCTACACGGCGTCGGGGGCCATCAACCCCTATCCCCTGCTGCGGCGCGACTGAGGACTCAGGGCGCGACCACCGTGCGGGCCCGCCCGCCGTGCTTGGCGGCGTACAGAGCCTCGTCGGCGCGGCGCAGGGCCTCGTCGGGCGACTCGCCGGGGCGCAGGTGGGTCACGCCGGCCGAGAAGGTCACGTCGGCGGGCACCTCGCGGCGCAGGTGGTCGAGCCACTCGGCCACCGCCTGCGCCGAATCGCCCGGCCACAGCACGCTGAATTCCTCGCCGCCGTAGCGCGCCACCGTGGCCTGGGGCGCGGCGGCCCCCACGAGCAGCCCGGCCAGGTCGCGCAGCAGGTCGTCGCCCGCCTGATGTCCCCGGCGGTCGTTGAAGGCCTTGAAATGGTCGAGGTCGAGCATGACCAGGGCCAGATGCTGCCCGCTGCGCGCGGCCTGGGCGGCGGCGTGGCCCAGCAGCGCGTCCCAGTGGCGGCGGTTGGCGACGCCGGTCAGACCGTCTTGCTGCGCCAGGGCCTCGAGTTGCCGCACCACCCGCGTGCGCTCGCGCAGCGCCTCGGCCCCCAGGGCGGCCAGGGCCAGCAGCAGCAGGGCCGTCACGCCCGTCATCCGCCAGAGCTGCTGGCGGCCCAGCGCCTCCGTCGCCTGTGTCCAGGTCATCTCGGCGTCGGTGCGGCGGTTCAGGGCGGAGGCCAGGGTCTGGGCCGCCTGCGCGACCTCGTCCGCCGCCTGCCGCTGGCCGGCCGCTGGCCCGGCCAACGCCGCGTCCAGCCGGGCCAGCGCCGAGAGCAGCACCGCGAAGGGCGCGCGCTCGGCCGCTCCCATGACCGGCGTGCCGCGCAGCTCGGCCGAGAGCGCCCGGACCTCGGCCAGCAGCGGCGCGGGGGCCGGAGACAGCGCCGGATCGCCCAGCCGCAGGGCAGCGATTTCCAGCGCGCGCACGTCCCGGGTGACGCCGGTCAGTTCCAGCAGCCGTTCCTGGGCTGCCGAGGCCCGTTCCAGGACCGTCCACATCTGCGCGGTGCTCAGGGTGCACAGGCCCAGCAGCAGCGCCAGCAGGAGGCCGAGCAGCGCGGCGCGCGGACGTACCGAGACGCCGCGCTCACGCGGCGGGGACAGGGCAGCCACCGGGAACCTCAGGACGTGGTGGCCCGCAGCCGGGCCTGGGCCTGAAGCCACTCCTCGCGCAGGAGAGAGTACATCACCGTATCGCGCCACGTTCCGTCGGGTCGGCGCAGGTGGCGGCGCAAGACCCCCTCACGCGTGGCCCCCAGTTTCTCGATGGCCCGCTGCGACCGCAGGTTCATGTGGTCGGTCTTGAGCTGCACCCGTTCCATGCCCAGGTCCCCGAAGGCCGTCATCCGCCAGAGCTGCTGGCGGCCCAGCGCCTCCGTCGCCTGTGTCCAGGTCATCTCGGCGTCGGTGCGGCGGTTCAGGGCGGAGGCCAGGGTCTGGGCCGCCTGCGCGACCTCGTCCGCCGCCTGCCGCTGGCCGGCCGCTGGCCCGGCCAACGCCGCGTCCAGCCGGGCCAGCGCCGAGAGCAGCACCGCGAAGGGCGCGCGCTCGGCCGCTCCCATGACCGGCGTGCCGCGCAGCTCGGCCGAGAGCGCCCGGACCTCGGCCAGCAGCGGCGCGGGGGCCGGAGACAGCGCCGGATCGCCCAGCCGCAGGGCAGCGATTTCCAGCGCGCGCACGTCCCGGGTGACGCCGGTCAGTTCCAGCAGCCGTTCCTGGGCTGCCGAGGCCCGTTCCAGGACCGTCCACATCTGCGCGGTGCTCAGGGTGCACAGGCCCAGCAGCAGCGCCAGCAGGAGGCCGAGCAGCGCGGCGCGCGGACGTACCGAGACGCCGCGCTCACGCGGCGGGGACAGGGCAGCCACCGGGAACCTCAGGACGTGGTGGCCCGCAGCCGGGCCTGGGCCTGAAGCCACTCCTCGCGCAGGAGAGAGTACATCACCGTATCGCGCCACGTTCCGTCGGGTCGGCGCAGGTGGCGGCGCAAGACCCCCTCACGCGTGGCCCCCAGTTTCTCGATGGCCCGCTGCGACCGCAGGTTCATGTGGTCGGTCTTGAGCTGCACCCGTTCCATGCCCAGGTCCCCGAAGGCGTGCTCCAGCAGCAGCAGCTTCATGCGGCGGTTGATCCCGCTGCCGTGCCAGCGTGGATGCAGCCAGGTCCAGCCGATCTCCAGCCCCGCGTGTGCAGGGCGCATCTCGCCGTAACGGGTACTGCCCGCCAGCTCGCCCCCCACCTCGATCACGAAAGGCTGCTGACCGGGGTCCGCCAGGGCCGCGAGGTAATAGGCCGGATCGGTGGGCGGCGTGCCCATCCAGCGCAGCTCGGGGACGCAGCTCCGGGCCAGCGCACACAGGGCAGACACGTCGGCTTCCATCAGGGGCCGCAAGGTCAGCTCGGCGTCCCGCAGGCTCAGGTCGTGGCGCATGGCCCAGGCTACCCCGGGTGATGTGATGTTTTCGACTCATCTTCCGCTCCGCCGTGCAGCAATTCTTAGGGCTCAAGGTGCAGACTCCGCCGGGGCCATGCCCAGCAGCGCCAGCCCCTCGCCCAGCGGGGCCTGCCGGGTCCGCAGCGCCGCCAGTGCCCTGGAGCGGTGCAGCGCCTCGGCGGCGGCGTAGGCCCGTGGCTCGTGCTCGCGGTGGACCGTCAGGTAACCGTGGTCCAGCGGCATCCCCCGGTCGAGGTGAAAGGTCAGCTCCAGCACACGGCAGGCCCGGCCTAGGTCCTCCGGGGCGCGGCCCACCCGCACGGCTTTGGCGTTCATGTACGGATGTTCGGCCATCAGGCCTGCTGTGCCTGCGTAGAGATCGGCGGCGGCGTAGGCCAGAGCGCCCACCCCGGCCATCAGCAGGGCGCCCAGGCACATCGGGCAGGGTTCGGTGGTCGTGTACAGGGTCAGGGCGCGGTGCTCGTCGGCGCTCAGCTCGGGCAGGGCCAGCAGCGCGTTGACCTCGGCGTGGCTCAGGGCGTGGCCCGAGATCACGCCGTCCACCCGCCGTTCCTCGCCCAGCCGGTTGCGGCCCCGCGCCACGACCTGCCCCGAAGTGTCCACTACACACGCCCCAATCGGGTACGAGCCGTGCAGGTACGCGGCCCAGGCTTCTTCCAGCACGGTCCGCCAGCCACCAGAAAGGCGCTGTGGGCCGCCCATATCCCACTCCCCACTCACGCCGACCCCTTCACAGTTCCGCCCGGTTCTTCTCGATCAGGTCGTCCAGCGCCTCGCGCAGCAGGCTGGCCTCGGTGCGGCCCAGCGCCCCCGAGAGCTTGGAAAGGCGTTCGAGCTGGCTTTTGGGGTAGTAGTTGGACTTCAGGACCATCTTGGATTCCACGTAGATGCAGGCCCGGCCCCGGCCCTCGCGCTTGGCCCGGATCATGGCCTCGTCGGCGGCGCGCTTGAGGTCGTCGTAGGTGGTGGCGTGGGCAGGGCGCGCGGCCAGCCCCACGCTCAGGCCCAGGCCACGCGGCCACTGCGGGTCGCGGTGGATATGAAAGTGCTTGATGACCTCGTCGAAGAGGATCAGCGCCGTCTCGGCAGCCGTTTCGGGCAACAGCACGGCGTATTCGTCGCCGCCGACGCGACCCACCACGCTGCCGGTCGGCAGGCTGCCCGAGAGCAGGCGCTCGACCACCTTCAGCACACGGTCGCCCTCGCTGTGGCCCAGCGTGTCGTTGACGAGTTTGAAGTGGTCGAGGTCCAGCACCCCCAGTGTGAGCGGCGCGCTGCCCAGACGGGCGAAGGCCTCTTCGAAGGGAGGACGCGACAGGATTTCGGGACGGGGCATGGTTTCCTCCAGGGGACGAGAGGGACCGGCCGGACGGGAACGAAACCGCCGGTCAGGATGGATGTATTGCGGCCTTACATATATATGTTCGATCTATGATGCCGCAAGCCCCTCCCCCGTTTCCGCGTGTGGGTGGGACTTGAGCGCCCCACACTCAGATTCTCAGCTTTTCCTATTTGACATTTTTGTGGCCGGGCGTCTAGGATTCGGAGCGGATTGAACGGTCTGGGCGGCAAAAACGGCCCCACAGGCCCCGCTCCCCCACTTCACTCACAGGAGGAACACCCATGCTGAAACCTTTAGGTGACCGCGTTCTGGTCGAGATCATCGAGGAAGCCGAGCAGAAGACCGCCGGCGGTCTGTACGTCCCCGACTCCGCCAAGGAAAAGAGCCAGCGCGGCAAGGTCGTCTCGGTCGGCACCGGCAAGCTGCTGGACAACGGCACGCGCGTGGCCCTCGACGTCAAGGAAGGCGACACCGTGTACTTCGCCAAGTACGGCGGGACCGAAGTGAGCCTCGAAGGCAAGAACTACAGCATCCTCAGCGAACGCGACATCCTCGCCATCGTCGAGTAATTCCTTCTACTTCAACTTCAAGGAGCAAATCACATGGCTAAACAGCTCGTATTTGACGAACAAGCCCGCCGCAGCCTTGAGCGCGGTGTGAACGCCGTCGCCAACGCCGTCAAGGTCACCCTCGGGCCGCGTGGCCGCAACGTGGTCATCGAGAAGAAGTTCGGCAGCCCCACCATCACCAAGGACGGCGTCACCGTCGCCAAGGAAGTGGAGCTGGAGGACAAGCTCGAGAACATCGGCGCGCAGCTCCTCAAGGAAGTCGCCAGCAAGACCAACGACATCACGGGTGACGGCACCACCACCGCCACCGTGCTGGGCCAGGCCGTCGTGAAAGAAGGCCTGCGCAACGTGGCCGCCGGCGCCAACCCGCTGGCCCTCAAGCGCGGCATCGACAAGGCCGTCATCGCCGCCATCGAGGAAATCAAGCGCCTCGCCGTGCCGGTCGAAGACTCCGACGCCATCAAGAAGGTCGCGGGCATCAGCGCCAACGACGAGCAGGTCGGCGAGGAAATCGCCAACGCGATGGACAAGGTCGGCAAGGAAGGCGTCATCACCATCGAGGAGTCGAAGGGCTTCGACACCGAAGTGGACGTCGTGGAAGGCATGCAGTTCGACAAGGGCTTCATCAACCCCTACTTCGTGACCAACCCCGAGAAGATGGAAGCCGTCCTCGAAGACGCCTACATCCTGATTAACGAAAAGAAGATCAGCAACCTCAAGGACCTGCTGCCCGTGCTGGAAAAGGTCGCGCAGACCGGCCGTCCCCTGCTGATCATCGCCGAAGACGTCGAAGGCGAAGCGCTGGCCACCCTGGTGGTCAACAAGCTGCGCGGCACGCTGAACATCGCGGCCGTCAAGGCCCCCGGCTTCGGCGACCGCCGCAAGGAAATGCTGCGTGACATCGCGGCCGTGACCGGCGGCGAAGTGGTCAGCGAAGACCTGGGCCACAAGCTCGAGAACGTCGGCATGGACATGCTGGGCCGCGCCGCGCGCATCCGCATCACCAAGGACGAGACCACCATCGTGGACGGCAAGGGCGAGCAGAGCCAGATCGACGCCCGCGTCAACGCCATCAAGGGTGAACTCGACAGCACCGACAGCGACTACGCCCGCGAGAAGCTCCAGGAGCGCCTCGCCAAGCTGAGCGGCGGCGTCGCCGTCATCCGCGTGGGCGCCGCGACCGAAACCGAACTCAAGGAAAAGAAGCACCGCTACGAAGACGCCCTCTCCACCGCCCGCTCGGCGGTCGAGGAAGGCATCGTGGCCGGCGGGGGCACCACCCTGCTGCGCATCATTCCTGCGGTCCGCAAGGCCGCCGAGAGCCTGAGCGGTGACGAGGCGACCGGCGCGCGCATCCTGATCCGCGCCCTGGAAGAGCCCGCCCGCCAGATCGCCGCGAACGCCGGCGAAGAAGGCAGCGTCATCGTCAACGCCGTGATCGGCAGCGACAAGCCCCGCTACGGCTTCAACGCCGCCACGGGCGAGTACGTCGAGGACATGGTCGCCGCCGGCATCGTGGACCCCGCCAAGGTGACGCGCACGGCCCTCCAGAACGCCGCGAGCATCGGCGCCCTGATCCTGACCACCGAAGCCATCGTCAGCGACAAGCCCGAGAAGGCCGGCCCCGCCGCGCCTGCCGGCGGCCCTGACATGGGTGGGATGGACTTCTAACCCTGAAGGGTTGGCCGCCGGTCGGCGGTCAGGGGAAGGGCCGGAGCGTAATGCTCCGGCCCTTCTCTTTTCGTTTTTTGTAAGGCGATAGCCCACGAAATGTTTCCATCGCCTCTGCGGTCAGAGCCACTACTTACCGTCGGCCATTCATATCGGGACCGGGCCGGCTTCATGCACCCGGGCCAACCGCCGCAGATCGGCCGCGATGAGGTGCATGGCCCAGCGGCTACGCAGCGTGGCGCACGGGTCGCGGGCCAGGATCGCGCCTTCAATCCACGTCGCACCGCAACCCACTCACCCGCCGCCGAAAAGAGGTTGCCGCTGACCACCGGGGCGACCTCGGTCCGCAGGATGCCCGACCCCTCGGCCGGGGCGTGGCCGGAACCACACAGTGTGTGGACCACGCGCTGGGAGTCGGCCTCTTTCCGTTCGGTCTCCAGAACAGTTCCGAGAGTGCCACCCACACCGGGCGGCAGGCGAGTTCCGGCGGGGTGAGCAGCACAGGTACCTGCTCGGTGTGCCCGCCGCACTGATGCAGTAGAGACACTCACACTGATAGCTTTTTCAAATAAACCGATTTACTTTTCAAACCTGAAACGCTATTCTGTCTCCATGAAGAACATCGGCTTTCTCTCGTTCGGGCACTGGACACCCTCGCCCCAGTCGGGGACCCGTTCGGCCAGCGACGTATTGCTGCAATCCATCGATCTGGCGGTGGCTGCCGAGGAACTCGGGGCCGACGGCGCCTATTACCGCGTCCATCACTTCGCGCGGCAGCTGGCCTCGCCCTTTCCGCTGCTCTCGGCCGTGGGGGCCAGAACGAGCCGCATCGAGATCGGCACCGGCGTGATCGACATGCGCTACGAAAATCCCTTCTACATGGCCGAGGACGCGGGATCGGCCGACCTGATTTCGGGCGGAAGGTTGCAGCTGGGCATCAGCCGGGGATCGCCCGAGCAGGTCGTGGACGGCTGGCGCTATTTCGGCTATGCCCCGGCCGAGGGCGAAAGCGACGCGGACATGGCCCGGCGCCACAGTGAAGTGTTCCTGCAACTGCTGGAAGGCCGGGGCTTCGCGCAGCCCAGCCCACGCCCCATGTTCCCCAACCCGCCGGGCCTGCTGCGTCTGGAACCCCATTCGGAGGGGCTGCGCGAGCGCATCTGGTGGGGCGCAGCCACCACGCCGACGGCCGTGTGGGCCGCCCAGCAGGGCATGAACCTGCAAAGCTCCACCCTGGTCTTCGACGAGAGCGGCAAGCCCTTCCACGAGCAGCAGGCCGACCAGATCCGGGCTTACCGCGCCGCCTGGCAGGAGGCGGGCCATACCCGGACACCCCGGGTGTCGGTGAGCCGCAGCATCTTCGCCATCACCGACGACCGCGACCGCATGTACTTCGGGGGGCAGGGCCAGGACAGTGACCAGTTCGGCCGGATCGACAGCACACGGGCCGTGTTCGGGCGCAGCTACGCCGCCGAGCCGGACCGGCTGATCGAGGAACTGCGCGCCGACACCGCCATCGCCGAGGCCGATACCCTGCTCCTCACCGTGCCCAACCAGCTCGGGGTGGACTACAACGCCCACGTGATCGAGAACATTCTCAAGCACGTGGCCCCGGCGCTGGGCTGGCGCTGAGCCTAGGAACGGGTCAGCGCCGCGCAGGCCCGTTCCAGTCTCCGCAGGTCCGGAGCGATCAGCCGCAGGGCCCAGCGGCCCGTCAGGGTGGGCCGGGCCGGGCGGGCCAGGACGGCGGTTTCGAGCCACGTCCCGTCAAATCCCGCCCATTCGCCCGCCGTCCCCAGCAGGTGGCCTCCCACCACCGGGGCCACCTCGTCGCGCAGGATGGTGCGCCACTCGTCCGGAGAACAGCCGGAGTCGCGCAGCACCCGGGCCAGATGCCGGTAGTCGGCCTCCTCCAGCTCGGTATCCAGAAACAGCGCCGACAGCGCGGTCCAGATGGGCCGGCGGCGGGCGAGTTCGGCCGGCGTGAGGGAAAGGGTCATGCCCGGATATCGTACCGGGGTGACCTCCCTGTTCGTCTTTTCCGGCCTGCCCGGCACCGGCAAGTCCACCCTGGCGCGCGCCCTCGCCCGGCATCTGCGCGCCGCCTACCTGCGGGTGGATACGGTCGAGGCGGCCCTGCTGAACGCCGGGCACACGGGCCTGACCGCCGAGGGCTACGCGGTGGACTACGCCGTCGCCGCCGACAACCTCGCCCTGGGGCTGGACGTGGTGGCCGACAGCGTGAATCCGGTCCCCGAGACGCGGGAGGCCTGGGCCGGGGTCGCGCGCGGGGCCGGGGCGATCCTGCGCGACATCGAGGTGGTCTGCTCGGACCCGGCCGAACACCGGCGGCGGGTGGGGGCGCGGCACGCTGCCGGCGGCGACCACTGCGGCCGCTGGGCCCCGCCCACCCCCGGCGATCTGGAGCGCTACGCACGCGACTACCGGCCCTGGACCACGCCGCGCCTGGTCATCGACACGGCGGGCCGCGCCCCCGACTCCGACTTTCGGCGGTTGCTCGCGGGGCTGGGCCTGCCCACACTGCCCCCATGACCCCTACCCTTCTGGTCGTCTCGGGCCTGCCCGCCGCCGGCAAGACGACCCTGGCCGCGCCGCTGGCCCAGGACCTCGGCTGGCCGCTGGTGACCAAGGACGACTACAAGGGCCTGCTGTACGCCCACCTGCCGGAGCTGCCCCAGGCCCGGGGCGGGCCCCTGAGCTTCGCGCTGATGTTCCACGTTGCGGGCGTGATCCTCGCGGCGGGCGCGAGCGCGGTGATCGAGACGCATTTCCACCGGGGCGTCAGCGAGCCGCACCTGCTGGGGCTGGCCGGAGCCTCGGGCGCACGCCTGCTTCAGCTGTACTGCGGGGCCCCGCTGGACACCCTGCGCGCCCGGCACGCCGCGCGGGTCGCGGCGGGCACCCGCCCCGGCATCGACCTGCCCTTCGAGCATGCCGAGCTGCCGCCGCACGCGGGCTGGTCACCGCTGGACCTCGGGGCCCCGCTGTTGCGGCTCGACACGGCGCAGCCCGGAACGCTGGAGCGGGCGCGGCAATGGGTGACCGAGCAGACCGGCGAAGGTTGAAAACCGATTGCGCAGTAAGGGCCGTGCCAGAGAAATCAGCTTCTGGGACGTTAAATTCCATCTATTTTGAACAGGATGGAAAATCAGGAGTTTTTGCGCGGCTCGGACGAAGTTTTTCACCGATCAGCTCGAGACTGTGCAACAGGTCTTGAAGCATTTGCCCCGAAGAGGACTCTCTTGCTGGCCGGGCGAAGCGCATGAATTTCAAGAGCGCCTGGGACGGGACAGCGGCCTCCAGGGAGCCTTATCTCCAGAGGCCACCGTTTCGTCAAATGCTCTGGGCCCAAAAGAGAACCGGCCGGGAAACGTGTCCCCGGCCGGTTCTTCAGTGGGCGTGCTCAGTCGATGCTGACGCGCCAGCGCCACTCGGAGGCGCGCTTCATGACATGGGCGAGGCCGCCAGTGATGGCGAGCTTCTGGTTCCAGGGCAGCTTCATCCAGCCGACCGCCATCAGGCCGCCGAGCGACACGAACTCACCGAGGCTGGTGGGCTCGTAGGGGGTCAGTTCCTCGCCCTTGGCCAGGCGCATCAGGTTCTTGCCGGTCAGGCGGCCCTGCTGGCCCGCGTGCTGCGCGGTGGTGGGCACCGGCTTGCCTTCCTGGTTCAGCGCCAGACCCATGTCACCGATGACGAACACGTCGCTGTAGTTCTTGGCGCGCAGTTCGGTGTCCACGGCGATGCGGCCGCCGGGGCCCTTCTCCAGCTTCTCGCCCTTGACGATGTCGCGGGCCTGGATGCCGCCGGTCCAGATGATCTTGCCGGCGGGAATGACCTTCTGCTCGCCGTCCTGGGTCTGCACGGTCACGCTGTCGGCGGTCGCCTGCATGAGGCGGTGGCCGATCAGGATGTTGATGCCGTACTCCTCCAGGGTCTTCTGGGCCTTGGCGCGCAGGGCGTCGTCGAGGACCGGCAGAATCTTGGGACCCGCCTCCACGAGGTGGATCTTGAAGGGCGGCACGCCGCGCTCCTTGCTGAGCTGCTCGGCGCGCTGCGCGAGTTCGGTGACGAGCTCGACGCCGGTCAGGCCCGCGCCGCCCACCACGATGTCGCGGTTGCCCTGGTAACCGTCGGCGTACACGCGATTGACGAAGTTGAAGATGTCGTCGGCGTCGCTGAGCTGCTTGAGTTCGGCGGCGTTCTCGGCCAGACCGGGGATGCGGTAGAAGTTAGTCACGCTGCCCAGGCCCACAACCAGCGTGTCGTAAGTCAGGACGCGGCCGTCCTTGAGGTGCACTTCCTTGTCGTCGAGGTTGACGCTCTCGACCGAGGCCTGCTCCAGGTGCACGCCGGTGCCGCGCAGCAGAGGCGCGAGCGGCAGGGTGACGGGCGTGTTGTGCGCCGCAGCCTCGTGCAGACGGGTTTCGAAGGTATGGAAGGCGTTTTGTTCGACCAGAAGCGTTTCCATTTCGGGAATGGGCTTGAGTTTGGTCGCAGCGGCGAGGCCAGCGTAGCCCGCGCCAAGAATCAGGGTCTTCATAGCAGTTCTCCTGTGAACGAATTCACGAGTCAGTGTGGTGCGTAGCCTGCCCGCAAAAGCACCGGGATTCACACCCGGTTATGTGTCCAGTCTACACCCTTGACGGGACCGGGCTGCAAGCGTTGTTACAACCGTGTCCGGGCAGGCCAGCCACCTGCGGCCGACTACCGCCGGGACAGGCCGTGTGCTTCAATGGAAGGGTCTCTACAACTGAGGGTGCGGGTCGGCTGGCCCCACCGGGAGGTCCCATGAACGTGACCATGACCGTGAACGGCAAGACGTACACCCGTGAGGTGGAACCCCGCCGCCTGCTCGTGCAGTTCCTGCGGGAAGACCTGGGCCTGACCGGCACGCACGTGGGCTGCGACACCAGCCAGTGCGGGGCCTGCACCGTGCATGTGGGCGGCGACGCGGTCAAGAGCTGCACCCTGCTGGCCGTGCAGGTGGGCGACCTACCCGTGACGACCATCGAGGGGATGGGCACGCCCGGCGACCTGCACCCCCTCCAGACCGGCTTCTGGGAGCAGCACGGCCTGCAATGCGGCTTCTGCACCCCCGGCATGATCATGGCCTCGGCCGAGCTGCTGCGGCACAACCCGCAGCCCAGCGAGGAAGAGATCCGCTTTCACCTGGAGGGCAACTACTGCCGCTGCACGGGCTACCACAACATCGTCAGGGCGGTGCAGCAGGCGGCCGGGGCCATCCGCGAGGCCGCGCCCGGCCAGTCCCAGGCCGCCGACGACTGAGGCGGGACGCCCGCTTCCCGGACCTGGCGCGGCGGCCCCCCGGCGGACGAGACGACCTTCAGGCGAGTCGCCGCCCCGCACCGCGTGGGCACGCGCTTCCCTCCCCTTTTTTCCGGAGACCCCCATGACCGAATCCAGAACGGACAAGTACGTCGGGCAGGCCCTCAAGCGCAAGGAAGACCCCCGGTTCATCACCGGTACGGGCAACTACACCGACGACATCGTGCTGCACGGCATGCTGCACGCGGCGATGGTGCGCAGCCCCTATCCGCACGCCCGGATCACCGCCATCGACAAGGGCAGCGTGGCCGACTTTCCCGGCGTGCAGCTCGTCCTGACCGGCCAGGACGTCAAGGACGCGGGGCTCGGCAGCATTCCGGTGGGCTGGCTGCTGCCCGACCTCAAGACCCCGGCGCACCCGGCCATCGCGCTGGAGGAAGCCAACCACGTGGGCGACATCGTGGCGGTGGTCGTCGCCGAGACGCGCGCCCAGGCCGAGGACGCGGCGGCGGCGCTGGACGTGAGCTACGAGGCCCTGCCCTCGGTGAGCAGCGCCGTGGCGGCCCTGGAGGACGGCGCGCCGGTGGTCCACGACGACGTGCCGGGCAACGTGGCCTTCAGGTGGGAAATCGGGGACGAGGCGGCGCTGAACGAGTCGTTCCGGCGCGCGCACAAGACGGTGAAGGTCAAGCTGCGCAACCACCGCCTGATCGCCAACGCCATCGAGCCGCGCGCCTCGCTCGCGCAGTTCTCGCCGGCCAGCGGCGAATACACCCTGCACACGACCTCGCAGAACCCGCACATCCACCGCCTGATCCTGGCCGCCTTCGTGATGAACATCCCCGAGCACAAGCTGCGGGTCATCTCGCCGGACGTGGGCGGGGGCTTCGGCAGCAAGATCTTCCAGTATCAGGAAGAGGTGATCGTGCTGCTCGCGGCCCAGAAGCTCGGGCGGCCGGTGAAGTGGGCGGCGCGGCGCTCGGAGTCCTTCGTCAGCGACGCGCAGGGCCGCGACCACGACACCGAGACCGAGATGGCCGTGGACGAGAACGGCATGATGCTGGGCCTGCGCGTGAGCACCGTCGCCAACCTGGGCGCGTACCAGACCCTCTTTTCGCCGGCCGTGCCCACCTACCTGTACGGCACGCTGTGCAACGGGGTCTACAAGCTGCCCGCCGTACACGTGAAGGTGACGGGCGTCATGACGAACACCGTGCCGGTGGACGCCTACCGGGGTGCGGGCCGGCCCGAGGCGACCTACGCCGTCGAGCGCACCGTGGACGTGATGGCCCACGAACTGGGCGAGGACCCGGCCGAGTTTCGGCGGCGCAACTTCATCCAGCCCGACGAGTTCCCGTACCAGACGCCGGTCGCGCTGGTCTACGACAGCGGCGACTACGAACCCGCCCTCGACAAGGCGCTGGGCATGATGAACTACCCGGCGCTGCGTGAGGAACAGGCGCGCATGAAGGGCGGGCGCAAAATCCTGGGCGTCGGCCTGATCTCGTACCTGGAGGCCTGCGGGCTGGCCCCCTCGGCCCTGGTGGGACAGCTGGGCGCGCAGGCGGGGCAGTGGGAATCGAGCCTGGTGCGCGTGCACCCGACCGGCAAGGTCGAGCTGTTCACCGGGTCGCACAGCCACGGGCAGGGCCACGAGACGGCCTTCGCGCAGATCGCCGCCGACGAACTCCAGATTCCTATCGAGGACATCGAGCTGATCCACGGCGACACGGGCCGCATGCCCTACGGCTGGGGCACCTACGGCAGCCGCTCGGCGGCGGTGGGCGGCAGCGCGCTGAAAATGGCGCTGCTGAAGGTGACGGCCAAGGCCAAGAAGATCGCCGCGCACCTCCTCGAAGCCTCGGAGGAGGATGTGGAGCATGAGGGCGGCGTCTTCCGGATCAAGGGGGCGCCGGGCCAGAGCAAGTCCTTTTTCGACGTGTCGCTGATGGCCCACCTCGCGCACAACCTCCCGGCCGACATGGAGCCGGGGCTGGAGGCGACCGCCTTCTACGACCCCAAGAACTTCGTGTATCCGTTCGGGACGCACATCGCGGTGGTCGAGATCGACACCGACACCGGGCACGTCAAGCTGCGGCAGTACGGCTGCGTGGACGACTGCGGCCCCCTCATCAACCCCCTGATCGCCGAGGGGCAGGTGCACGGCGGCATCGCCCAGGGCGCGGCCCAAGCCCTGCTGGAAGACGCGGCCTACGACGAGGACGGCAGCCTGCTGGCGGGCACCTTCATGGAATACGCCATTCCGCGCGCCGACGACGTGCCCAGTTTCCTGATCGACCATACGGTGACGCCCAGCCCGCACAACCCCCTGGGGGTCAAGGGCATCGGGGAGGCGGGCACCATCGCCAGCAGCGCCGCCGTGGCGAACGCGGTGATGGACGCGCTGTGGCACGAGTGCGGCATCGCCCACCTCGACATGCCCTACACGAGCGAGAAGGTCTGGCGCGCGGTCCAGGCGGCGCGCGGCGCCCAGGGCCAGGCGGCCGACGACTGAGTCGCTGGCTGCCCGGCCCCCACGTCCCCTTTCCTCACGACCCATAAGCGAGGCCCCCATGTACCCAGCCCAGTTCGACTACCAGAAAGCGACGAGCGTGGATGACGCGCTGCGGGCGCTGGCCGAAAATCCCGACCTGAAGGTCATCGCGGGGGGGCACTCGCTACTGCCCGCCATGAAACTGCGCCTGGCCCAGCCGCCTGCCCTGCTGGACGTGTGGGGTCTGGAGGAGCTGCGCGGCATCCGCCGCGAGGGCGACATGTGGGTGGTCGGGGCCATGACCACCCACGCCGAGGTGCTGCGCAGCGACCTGCCGCTCTTTCCAGAGGTGGCGGGCTGGGTGGGCGACCCGATGGTGCGCAACCGGGGCACCATCGGCGGCTCGCTGGCGCACGCCGACCCCAGCGCCGACTACCCGGCGGCGGCGCTGGCGACCGGCACGCAGTTCGTGATCCGGGGCCTGGACGGCGAGCGCACGGTGGACGCCGACGACATGTTCCTGGGTATGTTCGAGAGCGCGGTGCAGCCCGGCGAACTGCTGACCCAGATCCGCATTCCGGCGACGATCACCGCCAGCGTCTACGAGAAGTTCCGGCACCCGGCGAGCCACTACGCCATCGTGGGCCTCGCGCTGGCCCGGCACGCCGACGGCACGGTGCGCGCGGCCTACACCGGCGCGGGCGAGAAGGCCGAGCGCCTGAGCGTGCTCGAAGAGCGCCTGAACGCCGGGCAGGCGGCGGGCACGGGGCTAGTGGGCGCGGCGGGACTGCTCGGCGACCGCTTCGCCAGCGCCGAGTACCGCGCGCATCTGGTGGACGTGCTGGCGGCCAAGGCGGCGGAGCGCCTGAGGTAAGCGGGCCGGTTCTGCGGGGGGCGCGGGGTCAGGCGTCCTGGCCCTCCCCCCAGTCCACCACCACCGACACCGGGCGCGGCGTCCCGCGCAGCCGGGCGTAGGTGGTGGGCAGGTCGGCGGGGGTGACGGTCACGGGGTACAGCCGTTCCAGCAGCGGGTCGGCGTGCCGCCACAGCCACGCGGCGTAGGCGCCGTAGTCCTCTCCGTCGCTCGACGCCACGACCGACAACTCGCGGGCATGGAAGGCGGGTGGGAGGACCAGCGCCCCCCAATTTCCGTCCGACAGCACGCAGGCCCGCCCCCGGGGCCGCAGGTGCGCGAGCAGTTCGGCGAACCCGGCCGGAGCGGCGCTGCACTCGAAGCCCACGTCGAAGGCGTCGTGCGGCAGTTCGCCCGGAGCGCAGGCCACCGCACCGAAGGCCAGCGCCAGCGCCCGGCGGGCCGGGTCGGGTTCCAGCACGGTCACGTCGCGCACGCCCCGGCGCGTCAGGTTGAAGACCGTCAGGAGGCCCAGCAGGCCCGCCCCCGCCCCCGCCACCAGCACCCGCTCGCCCGGCTGCGGCGAGACGCGGCGCACGCCCTTGTGCGTCTCCTCGCCCAGGATGGCGGCCAGGGCCACGCGGTCGGGCACCTCCGGCGGGACCGGCACCAGCCGCTCGGCGCGGTGCAGCCCGGCACCGGCATGCCCCAGCGTCGTGACGACCCGCGTGCCCGGCCGCAGCGTCACGCCCTCTCCGACTACCTCGACCGTGCCCAGGGTCTGATAACCCAGCCGGGCCGGAAAGGGGCCGTGCAGGACCACCGCCAGTTCCGAGGCCACGCTCAGGGCACTCAGGCGCGTGCGGGTGCGCACCTCGCCGGGCGCGGGCTCTCGGGTCGGGGCCTCCTCCCAGGCGAAGGTCAGCGGGGCCGTGACGGTCAGGCGCATGGGCACAGTCTGCCCCGCCAATATGCGGCGCTTGACCCTCACGCCGCGTCAGCCCTTAGCGTGGGGGACAGGAGGTGAAGGGCATGCAGACCACGGCCGAAACGCGCTGGACGGTGGGCGAGGTCGCCGAGCTGACCGGCGTCAGCATCCGCACGCTGCACCACTACGACGATCTGGACTTGCTGCGGCCCTCGGCACGCAGCGCCGCCAACTACCGCCTGTACACGCCCGCCGACCTGGAACGGCTGCGCCGGATTCTGACCTGGCGCGAGCTGGGCTTTCCGCTGGCCGAGGTCGGGCGGCTGCTCGGGGCGGGCGCGGCCGAGGAACACCGGGCGCTGGAACTCCAGGCTGCGCTGCTGGGCGAGCGCCTCCGGCAGACCGAGCGCCGGCTGCGGGCCGTCACCTCCCTACTCGGCGCCGCCGCGCGCCAAGGAGCACCCATGACCAGAGAGGAACTGAAGGAGATGTTCGGCACCTTCGACCACGGCCGCTACGAGGAGGAGGTGCAGGAGCGCTGGGGCGACACCGAGGCCTACCGCCAGAGCCGGGAGCGCACCGGGAAGTACACGAAAGCCGACTGGGAACAGATCAAGGCCGAGATGGAGGCCCTCAACGCCCGGTACGTGGCCCTGATGGACGCCGGCACCCCGCCCGGCAGCCCCGAGGCGGCGGCGGTGGCGCAGGCGCAGCGCGACCACTTCCACCGCTGGTACTACGACTGCTCGCCGCAGATGCTGCGCAGCGTGTCGAACCTGTGGGTGGAAGACGAGCGCTTTACCCGCAACATCGACGCGCTGAGGCCCGGGCTGGCCGCCTACCAGCACGCTGCCGTGCAGGCCTGGGCCGGGCCGGGGAAGGCCTGAGCAGGACAGCGGTGTTCAGTTCCACCCCGGAGCCAACGACACGCCCATCCACTCCACTTCCGACCGCTGTCCTGCTCGGGTACCCGCTCCACCCGTTTCAGAGGGACCAGGACTTGCCTGATCCCTCTGCATCCTGCCCTCAGATCACCCGCCGCTCGGGCAGGGTCTGCCCCCGCCCGAGCCGGCGTTCGAGCATCCTCACCAGCCGCGTCAGGACGAAGGTCAGCACGAAGTAAACCAGCGCCAGGACGGCGTAGACCTCGAACTGGCGGTAGGTCGCGTTGGTGATGTAGCGCCCCTGGCTGAACAGTTCCTGCAGGGTGACGGCCGAGGCGAGGCTGCTGCCCAGGATCAGGCTGACGAACTCGTTGCCCAGCGCGGGCAGGGCCACCCGCCACGCCTGTGGGAGCGCGACGTGCCGCACCGCCTGCCAGCGGTTCAGGCCCAGGCTGCGCGCCGCCTCGATCTGGCCGGCCGGCACGCTGCTCAGGCCGCCGCGCACGATTTCGGAGGTATAGGCGGCCGAGTAGCAGCCCAGCGCCAGCACCGCCGCCGGAAAGCCGTCCAGCGTGACGCCCAATGCGGGCAGCCCGTAGTAGATGACGCTGAGCAGCACGATCAGCGGGATGCCGCGCACCACCTCGACGTAGGCGTTGCCCAGCGCCCCCAGCAGCGGCACGCGGAACACCCGCACGACCCCCAGCACCGTGCCCAGCACCACCGAGACGCCCAGCGCGCATAGGCTCACCGCCAGCGTGAGGCCCAGCCCCGAGAGCAGCAGCCGCGGATACTCGCCGGAAAAGATGGTGCGAAAACCGGTGAGCAGGTCGTTCATGCGCTCCGCAGTGTAGGGCACGGTCCGCGCCCAAGGCTGTGCGCGCTGACAGTCGCCTGACCGCCGACCGGCTACACTGGACCCAGAGTCGGCGCCGTCCACCCAACCGGGGCAGGGGCGCGGCACGGACCCACAAGCGGTCCGGAATTCTGCAAAGTGCCGGGTGAAACGACGTGCGCGCCAAAGCGTACCGCAACGTAACCGTCCAACCTTCCCTGATTTCGTGGCTTTACGTCCGCAGCCGGACGTAGCGGCCGAAACCGACGATGCCGCTGTACCGGTCGCCGTTTCTCCGTTCGCCCCACGAACCCTCAAGGATGTGAATCTATGCGCGCCTGGACTGCGCTGCTGTCTGCCGTCGGCCTGGAGGTCTTCGGCACCCTTTCTCTGAAATACACCGCCCTGGGCGGCTTGACCCTGCTGGGGCTGCCGCTGGGGGTCCTGCTGACCGCCCTGTGCGTGGGGGCGTCCTACGTGCTGCTCTCGCTCGCCTTCCGGCGCATTCCGGTGGCCGTAGCCTTCGCCGTGTGGGAGGCCGCCGGCCTCGCGCTCGTCACCCTGCTGGGGGCCGTGCTGCTGGGCGAACACCTGAGCCTGCCCGGCACGCTGGCGCTGGGCGGCCTGGGCCTGGGCGCCTGGCTGCTGCACAAGGGCACCCGCGCGCCCGCCGCCGGAGAGGTGCAGGCATGAACCCCGCGCCGCTGCTGCTGGCGCTGGCCGCCCTGCTGGACGTGGGCGCCAACGCCCTGCTCAAGAAGTCCGACGGGTTTCGCCGTCTGGGGCCGGGGATACTGGCATTGGCGCTCGTGCTGCTGGCCTTCGGGCTGCTGGGGGTCTCGCTGAGGACCGTGCCGCTGGCGACCGCCTACGCGACCTGGGGCGGCCTCGGCCTCGCCCTGAGCGCGCTGCTCTCGCGCCGGCTGGACGGCACCCGCCTCACCCCCACCGCCTGGGCCGGGCTGCTGCTCATCGGGGCGAGCGTGGCGGCTTTGCACCACCTGCACGGATAAGCGGAGCAACTTCCGGCCCTTCCATCGCCGTTCTGGACGATGAGCGTCGGCCCTTCAGCGCCGGGCCAGCGCACAAGGCTCCCGACGCCTACTTCTGCACGATCCACTTGTTCAGGAGCTTCTGGTAGTCGCCGCTGGCCTTCAGACGGGCCAGCGTCCTGTTCGCGGCGGCGGCGAGGTCGCTGCCCTTGGCGAAGACCATGCCGTAGTCCTCGGCCACGAGTTCCTTGCCCGCCTGCGCGAACTGGCCGGGCAGCCGCTTTTGCAGATCGGTGACGGTCGGCGCGTCCCCGATCAGGGCGGCCACGCGCCCGGCGCGCACGTCGGCCAGCCCCCCCGCGAAGTCGTCGTAGACCTTGATGGTCGCGCCCTTGGGCTTGAGAAGGTCGCCGCCCACGTACTGCCCGGTCGTATTGCCCTGCACGCCGATGGTTTTGCCCTTCACGTCGGCGGGCCACGCGAACTTGCCGGGGTTGCCCGCCCGCACGATGAACACCTGGGCGCTGCGGTAATACGGCCCGCTGAAGGACACGACCTTGGCGCGCTCGGCGGTGATGGTGATGGCGCTCATGGCCATGTCCACCCGCCCAGAGGTGACGGACTGGGGCATCAGCGCGCCGAAGCCCACCGCGCGGATCTCCAGCCGCACGCCCAGGTCGGCCGCGACCGCCCGCGCGATATCGACATCGAAACCCTGGATCTGGCCGTCGCTTCCCTTGAACTCGAAGGGGCTGAAGGTCGGGTCGGTGCCCAGCACGAGCACGCCCTTCTTCTTGACCTCGGCGACGGTGGCGGCGTGGGCGGCGGTCTGGAGGGCCGCAGTGAGGGCCAGCAGGGCGAGCAGGGCGCGCTTCATCCGTCCAGCATAAGGGAGCGGGCCCGCCGCTTCGGAAGCGCGGACACGCTGCGCCCCGACGCCCCTAGACGTGCTGTACTGCCCCCATGCTGTGGCCTGCGCCCGCCGATTTCGTACACGGCTCTCCCCTGCCCCCGCCGACCGGGTGGACGCGGCCGGGGCTGGTCATGACCTTCAACCTGGAATGCCCGGGCTGCGTGTCGCGCGGCGTTCCCTTTCTCAAGCGGCTGCACGGCGAGTTCGGGGACCGGGTGAACCTGCTGGCCGTGCACACCAGCCTGGGCCACCGCGACCTGGCGCGCGGGGACGTGGAGCCGACCCTGGTGAAGTTCGCCCGCGACTTCGCCCGGCTGCCCTTCGCGGTGGCCCTCGACCTGGACGGCAGCTTCGCGCGGCACTGGCACACCGAGGGCACGCCGTACTGGCTGGCCTTCGCGCCGGGCGGCGAATTGCTACGCAGCGTCTACGGCAGCCAGGAGAATGCCCAGACCCGCCTCCAGTACCTGCTGGAAGAGTGGACTGGGCAGGCAGAGGAGTAACTCATGCGCCCCTGGATGCTCGAAGCGCCGCCGCTCCCCGATCGGACCTGACCCTGTTTGAACCGCGCACGCCCCACGACCTCAGCCCGGACAACTTCAGCAAACGCGCGGGCGTGTTCGCCGCGTCCGACGGCCTCTGGGCGATGATGTCTGCTCTGCGCGACCGCTCCCGCGTAGCCCGGATGCTGAACATGGCCTTGCAGGTGCGCGGGGTGGACGGCTGGTCGTCCATGCGTTATTTCCTCTCGCTCGCGCCGCGTGAGCGGACGGTCACGGACGGCGCCGCGCTGCTGACCCCCGGCACCGTGGACGTGCTGCCCCCGGAGGGCTTCAGGCAGATGCCGCCCTATGACTGGCCCGGGCTGGGCACGGTGCGCGAGCCGCAGTGGCTTCATGCTGGGCCAGTGCGCCCACTGCTGAGGGTACCGGTGATCCCCGCCGACTTCCCGCTGCCGGTGGGGACGCACGACGCGGCGCGGACGGACGCCTTGGCCGCCGCCGATCCGTGGGGATTTCCGTGGCCCGGTGCGCGAGAATAATCCCCGTGACCGACCACCGACTGCCCACGCTGTTCTCGCTGGCCGCCGCCGACGCCCTGGGCGCCGCGACCGAATTCAAGACGCCGCAGGTCATCCGCGCCCGTTACGGCGAGAGCGTCACGACCTACCAGCCGGGCAGCGTCTTCGGCTTCGCGCCCGGCGAGGCCACCGACGACACCCAGATGGTCGCCGCGACCCTGCTGGGCTACGCGCGCGGCGAGGGGCTGGCCGGCGTCCTGGCAGCCCTGCACGGGTGGCTGCTCGCCGGTCCCCCGGACGTGGGCGGCCTGACCCGTGAGGCGCTGCGCTCCGGACAACCGGACGGCGGCGTGCGGGCCTGGCAGGCGGGCGGCTTCCAGAGTGCGGGCAACGGCGGCCTGATGCGCATCGCCGCCGTCTGGCTGGCCGGGCTGGAGGGCGCGGCGCTGGCCCGCGAGTCGGCCCTGGTCACGGCACTGACCCACGCCGACCCGCGCTGCGTCCACGCTTCGGTGTTCTTCACGGCCTTTCTGGCAGCGCTGGCCGGAGAAGCGGCCTACCGCGACGCGGCCGAGAGCGGCCTGCGGGTCATGGACGGCCTCGACGCCCGCGCCGCGCTGCTGGACGCCGGCCTGCTGGGCCTCGACACCCGGCCCGCCTTCGACGCCTTCGGCAAGGCCGACCGCTCGGCCCGCGCCGAGGTGCGCGCCCGCGTGCGCCGGGGGCTGGAGGGCCACGTCACGTCGCAGAGCGGCTACGTCCTCGACACGCTGGAGGCGGCGGTCGCCCACGCCAGGGCCGACACCTGGCAGGACGCGGTCGAACCGGCGGTCATGGGCGGCGACGACGCCGATACGGTGGCCTGCGTGGTGGGCGCAGTCGCCGGAGCGCGCGGTCTCACGCTGCCGGAGCACCTGCTCCCCGACCTGCGCCTGGGCCACAGCTGGCCCGGCTGGGGCCGCGCCTGGGCCGCCACCGCCCACTTTCCGGCCCTGCTGGCGAACGCGCAGGCCGCCGTCGCCGCGCGGGCATGAACGACGCCGACTTTCTGGCCGCCGTGCGCCGCAACCCCGTCAACGCGGCGATTCTGGAGCGGCTGCCCCTGCTGGAACGGTGGGCGCCGCAGGTTCATCTCGTGGCCGGGGCCCTGTTCGGCACCGTCTGGAACGTGGGGCGAGGCCTCGCGCCGGCACAGGGCATCCGCGACTACGACCTCTTCTACTGGCACCCCGACACGAGCTACGAGGCCGAGGACACGGTCATCCGGGAAGCGGCCGGGCTGTTCGCCGATCTGAACGCCCCCATCGAAGTGCGGAACCAGGCCCGCGTCCACCTGTGGTTTCCGGCACACCACGGCCTGAGCCGCCCGCCCATCGGCAGCGCCCGCGAGGGCATCCGGCAGTTTCTGGTCGAATGTACCTGCGTCGGCGTGGACGCGGGCGGCGAGGTCTATGCCCCCTGCGGACTGGAAGACCTCGCCGCCGGGGTGCTGCGCCCCAACCCGCACAACCACACCCCGGGCCTGTACGCCGCCAAGGTGGCGAGCTACCGGGAGCGTTGGCCCTGGCTGCGCGAGGCTGGGCCCGCCCCGGTCCGCTGAGACCTCAGGCCCCGGCTTCGGCCAGGTCCTCGGCGGCGGCGAGCATCACGTCGCGGAAGGCGCGCACCGATTCCTGAAGGTAGCTGAGATAGCGGGGCACCTGGGCCGCGAAGGCGGCGGGCGTCTCGTGCAGCGACTCGACTCCGGCCCAGACGTCGTTTTCGGCGGTGTGCAGCTTGACCAGCTTGGCCTCGCGGTTCACGGCGTCGCAGGCATATAGGGCGCGCACGTATTCCTCGTCCGACTCCAGCTCCCAGAAATTGGGGTACAGCAGGTGGTAGAAGGTCTCGTCGCCCTCGGCCGACACCAGGTAGTAGGTGCCGCCCTCGAAAGCGAAGCGGCGCCCCAGGCCCGGCTCGTCCTGCACGGTGAACCCCTGCGCCTCCAGCGCCGCGCCCAGAGGATCGCCGGGCTGGGCGCGTGCCGGGGCGTGGGGGCGACGCACCTTGAGTTCGGTGGACTTGGGCGGCGCCGCCTTGTCGGCGGAGGCGTCCATGTCGGCGGCAGGCTTGGGAGCAGACTTCTTGGCGGGCTTGGCGCGGGTCTTGGTCATCTCGGCTCCTCGCAGGGCGGGGCGGGCGGTCCGGGGGCAGGCGGGGTCCGGCTCAGTTGGGCCGGTTGGCCTCGTCGGAATACAGGTCGTCGGGCAGGTCCTCGACCAGCAGGGTCATGGCATACACACCGAGACTCTGTGCCTGGGCCACCAGCTCGTAGGCGGGGCCGTTCGCATCGGTGCGCGGGCTGCCGAACCCGTACTGCCCGACCACGAAGCTGCCGTCCTCCTGAAAGTAGGCGATGGCCGTGCGGCCCGGGTCGCGGAAGTTCCAGGACCACTCGCCGGGCCGCTCCGGATTGGTCACGGGTTGCGCGAGCCGCTCCTGAATCTGCACGTAGCGCGCGTCGTCGCGCATGCTGTGGCGAAACCCGCGCGTGGTTGTGGCGACCATGAAGCCGCTGGGCCAGCCCATCCCCATCACCTCGTAATCCACCGGGCCGGAGCGCAGCAGCACCGAGCGCTCGTCGCGCGACACTTCCTCGCAGGACAGGTGCTTGACCAGATACGCCGCGAAGGCGTCGCGGGCCGTCGGATAGGTCCGCATGCCCTCACCGAAATGGTAACCGCCCCCGAACTGCTCGGCGCGGGCTGGGGCGACCGGCGTGGCCGGCAGGCCCAGGAACAGGCGGGCGGCATATACGGCCTCTTCGAGCATGAACAGGGCGATGTCGATGGCCGTATCGGCCCGCAGCTGCTCCCCGAAACCCGCCGACTCGACCGCGACCACGAGGTCACCGCTCGCCGGGTCGAAATACGCCCGCGCACCGGGACGGCTGCGGCATACGTGGTCCAGGCAGCGGTAGGCCGTGGCTTTCTCGGTGGCCGAGGTGGCGCGCCGAAGCGTGCACTCGGGTAGGGTGGTCCGCAGGGAAAGGCCCTGCACGTTACTCAGGTAGGGCGCCGTAACCGGAATTCCGTGGTAATTGAAAGAAAAAAAGCCTTCTTCGTCGTTTCGCTCAAGCCCAAATTCCGGTGACAACTGGCCCAGGTCAAACAGGAGATCGAATGCTGTCTTCCGCATTTCGCCGACCTCGACGCCCTGACGCAGGTTGGCCTCCACCTTCTTCTTGCCAAAAAGACCGAACATCAGTCCTCCTCCGGCGGCTTGATGTTGAGGCTCTTCTCGGTCTCGCCCCACATCTCCTCCACCACCACGAAGGGAGAGACGGTCTTCTCCGCCTCTTTCATGGTCCCGACCATCACGTTCACGTCTTCGGGCTTGGCCTTCTTCTCCTTCCCATCCTTGTCCTGGCGGCCGGCCCACCGGTCGGTCAAGTCCTCGGTGGATTTCTTGAAGCTGTCCTCGAAGGCCTTCTCGGCCTGCTCGGTCACGACCTCGGTGCCCACCAGCGCGGCCGAAGCGACGGGCGTGCTGCTGCGGAAGGCGTCGCCGAACTTCTTGTACAGTTCCAGCCGGTCGTTGATCGGCGCGCGCAGAGGCGCCGTGAGCGCCATGCCTGTCCGCTCGATGAGGCCCTTTTGCCCGCTGGCCTTGCCGAAGTACTTCTCGGCGACCTTCCTGGCGGCTTCGAGCGACTGGGCACGCAACGCCGCCGTCTCGACCACCGTCGAGGGATGCCGCGCCACGAATTTCTCTGCCTGCCGGGTGAGGTGGTCGGCCTGACGATTCACCGCGTCGTCCGCCGCTTTGACGGCCTTGTCGTGCGCCTGTCGCCGCACCGTATCGGAAACCTGAATCCCACGCCGGGTCTGGGCCGCCAACTCCGCATTCTCCGTGTCCTGCAAGACCTTCAGGTGCAGCCGGTCGGTGGCCGTCCGCCGCGCGGCGGCGACTTCCTGGTCGTACAGGGCGCGGTTGCCCTGCTCCGCCAGGGTCTTGAAATCGGCCTGGAGGCTGCCGTGGCGGCCCAGCAGGCGCGAGAGGTCCTTGTTCAGGCCCTGCCCGACGTCCCCCCACACCTTGCCCAGGTGGGTCCGGATCGCCGCGCCGCTCGCCCGGAATTCCACGATGGCCTTGCCGAAATGGCCGTCCGGGTGATTACGCACCACGTCGTCGAGGTACTTGACCACGCCGTCCTTGCGGTTGCGTACGAACTGGGCCACGCTCGTCTGCTTGAGCTTGCCCCCGGCCTGCCCGAGCTTCCCGCCCAGGGCGTCGAGGCCGTCGGCGGCCCGGACCTTGCCGCGCACCAGCAGCTTGCTGACCTTGTTCCCCACGCCGTCCACCTTGTCGCGGAACGTGCGGGCAGCCCGGAGCACCGGGCTCTTGCGCATCTCGACCTTCAGCCGGGTCAGCAGGCGGCGGTCCCAGCGGCGGGCCTGCGCGACCTTCTTCTTGGTCCACTCGGCCACACTCTTGGGGGCGTTGCGGGCAAAGCGGCGCAGGGTGCGGGTGTGAAGGCGCAGCGAGGTGCGCGCCCGGCGTGCGCCCAGCGAGACCGCCTGCCCCACGCCACTCGCCTTGACCTTACCGGCGGCGTTGCGGGCCAGACGCGCCGTACCGGTCGCCACCTTGCCCACCCCCCGGCCGACCGCGCGGACCGGGTCGGCCACGTTGCGGCCCAGGAAACGCCCCACCGACCGGAAGGCCGTCTTGACCGCGCTCGGGAACACGCGCGAGGCCACCCTGCTCCCCGTCCCCGCCGCGCCGTGCAGCAGGCCCTTGGCGAAAGGCAGCGATCCCTTGGCGAGCGCGACCCCCGTGCCGACCAGGGCCTTGGCTCCGTATTTCAGGACCGGGCCACCCACGCTGCCGACCAGGGCGTCGACCGCGACGCTGCGCAGGGTGATCCCTTCGTTCCAGTCGCGTTTCTTATACGTGTATTTCTTGTCCTGCTGCGCCTTGGCCTTGGCGGCGCTGTTGAACACCTTGTTCTCGATGACGGTGGCGGCAATGCCGCCGCCCGCGCTGATCCCGGCGGCCAGGGCCAGGGCCGGAGCGGTCAGGGCCCCGCCCGAGGCGACGGTGGCGACCCCCACGGCCGTCAGGGCCACGCCCTTCCAGAACTTGGCCTTGCCCTCGGGGGTGGCGTACCACGCCTTGAACTGCTTGACCTTCTTGGCGGCGAACTCCCCGACGCCCGTCACCTTGTTCCAGGTGGCGTCGACCACGCCCTTCTTGACGGCCTGCCCGGCATTGCTCGCCAGCTTGCCGGCCTGCGACACGACCTTCTTCGCCCCGTCACTGATGGACTTCAGGCCCTGACGCCCCGCCGCTGCGAGCTGCTTGAGCTTGCCGCCGAACAGCGACATCAACCCCCGCGCCGCCGGGGGGGTGCGGGTCGGGGCCGGTGTGGCCGCCGGACGGGCCGGCGCGGCCCGGGCCGGGGACGCCTGCGGCCTGGGCTGCGCCCCCCGGGGTTTCTGGGCGTTGTGCGCACCCACCGGCAGGCGGGGCGGCGTGGCCTTCTTGGACTGCGGAGATTCGAGCATGGTCGGCACCTACTTCGTCGCGAGGTCGTCGCGGGAGGCGATCGGCGGGGAGGCTCAGGCAGAGATTCGGGCCTCAGCCTACCCCAAGCGCCGGGGCGGGCCGGGCCGATTTGCCCGCCCCGCACCCGAGCCTTAACGCCGCCGCGCTGCCCCGCACCGCCGGGCCGCTCCCCCGGTTGCCCGCCCAGCCGACCTAAACCGGGTGCCGCGCGTCGGCGAAGGTCTGCTGGGCGCTGCGGTCGCCCTCCTCTTTCTCATATTCGCCGTCGCTGCACAGTTCCCAGCTGCCGCGCTGGTCGCTCCATTCGGTCGCCAGGATCTTCAGGAAGGCGTCACGGTGCCGGTCTTCGAGGACAGGCGCGATGACCTCCACCCGGCGGTCGAGGTTGCGGCTCATCCAGTCGGCGCTGCCGAAGTACACTTCGGGGCTGCCGCCGTTGCCGAAGGCGTACACGCGGGCGTGTTCCAGGTAGCGCCCGAGCAGGCTGCGCACGCGGATGGTCCCCGAAAGGCCCGGCACGCCGGGGCGCAGGCAGCACACGCCGCGAATGACCATCTCGATCTTCACGCCCGCCTCGGACGCGCGGTACAGCGCCTCGACCATGCCGGGATCGGTGAGCTGGTTGACCTTGATGCGCGCCCAGGCCTCGCGCCCGGCGCGGGCGTGTTCGGCCTCGCGCTCCAGCAGGGCCTCGAAACCGCTGCGGGCCGTCTCGGGGGCCACGAGCAGGTGGGTGTACTCGGCCTCGGCGTAGCCGGTGAGGTGGTTGAACAGCTCGGCCACGTCGGCCCCCAGCTCGGTGTCGGCCGAGAGCAGGCTCAGGTCGGTGTACAGCCGCGCGGTCTTGGCGTTGTAGTTGCCGGTGCCGATATGCACGTAGCGCCGCAGGCCGCCGGGCTCGCGCCGCACCACCATCGAGACCTTGGCGTGGGTCTTGAGGCCGGCCACGCCGTACACGACGTGCGCCCCGGCGCGCTCGAGTTTACGCGCCCAGGAGATGTTGCGCTGCTCGTCGAAGCGGGCCTTGAGTTCGATCATGGCGACGACCTGCTTGCCATTCTCGGCGGCCATGCGCAGCGCCCCCAGCAGCTTGGGGTCGTCGCCGGTGCGGTAGAGCGTCTGCTTGATCGCCAGTACCTGCGGGTCGCGCGCCGCCTCCTCCAGGAAGTTCAGGACGTTCACGAAGGAGTCGTAGGGATGGTGCAGGATCACGTCGCCGCGCCCCAGCGTGTCGAAGATGCCGTCTTCCTCGTCCCCGTCGAGATCGGCCACGGCGGGCGTGAAGTCGGGGTAGGCGAGGTCGGGACGGCTGACCGGCAGCCCCATCAGGTCGGCGGTGCCCAGCGGCCCTTCGAGCAGGAACAGGTCGTCGGCGGCCAGGCGCAGCTTCTCGCGCAGGAAGTCCAGGATGTCCTGGGGCGTGTCGCGGATGACCTCCAGGCGCACCGCCGAGCCGAAGCGGCGGCGGCGCAGTCCGTCCTCGATGGTGGCGAGCAGGTCTTCGGCCTCTTCCTCCTCGAACTCGTAGTCGGTGTTGCGCGTCACGCGGAACAGGTGCGCGCGCAGCACCCGGCGGCCCTTGAACAGTTCGCCGATATGCGCGGCGATCACGTCCTCGAGCATCAGGAGCTGGTCGCCCACCGCCACCACGCGCGGCAGCACCCCCACCGGAATCTTGACCCGCGCGAAGTCGGGTTCCTCGCCCTCGTCCGATCCCAGCAGCACGCCCAGGTTCAGGCTGAGGTTGCTGAGGTACGGAAAGGGGTGGCTGGGGTCCACGACCAGCGGCGTCAGCACCGGCTGGATCTCCGCGAGGTAGTGTTCGCGCAGCTGCGCCCGCGCCCGCTTGCCCAGGTCCGCGACGCGCGTCATGCGGACGCCGGCCTCCTGCAGCTCGCGCAGGGCGTGCCGGGTCGCCTTCTCGATCTCGCGCAGCATGCCGTGGGTCCGTTCGCGCACCAGCGCCAGCGTCTCGCGCGGCATCAGGCCGTCGGGGCCGGGCACCATCACCCCGGCAGCGATCTGGCGGTGGACCCCGGCGACACGCACCATGAAGAACTCGTCGAGGTTGCTGCCGCAGATCGCCGCGTATTTCAGGCGTTCCAGCGGCGGGTTGCGGCGGTCACGGGCCTCGGCCAGCACCCGCTCGTTGAAGGCCAGCCACGACAGCTCGCGGTTCAGATACCGGCTCTCGCCGTTGGCGACGGTGCTCAGGGTCCGCAGCCGGTCGCCCGCGACCGACACCTTCCGGGCCTTGCGGGACGTGCGGCGGACCGCCTTTTTCGTGGCGGACACTTCGGGCGTGACGGACGGGTCGGACACTTCGGCAGGCACGGTATTCACTCCTTAACAGAGAACCTCGGGGCGGTGAGGGGAACGTCAGCTGGGCGCGCGGGGCCGGGAACAGGGACCGGGGGCAACCCCCCCTGTCCTGTCCTCCGGCCCCGCGCGAAGGTCAGACCCGCTTGAACAGCAGCGCGGCGTTCTGGCCGCCGAACGCGAAGGAGTTGCTCAGGGCGTACTCGACCTGAGCCTCGCGCGCGCCGTCGGCGATGTAGTCGAGGTCCAGTTCGGGGTCGGGATCGCTGAGGTTGATGGTCGGGGGCAGGACACCGTCTTTGAGCGCCTGCGCGACCGCGATCGCCTCGATGGCTCCGGCCGCGCCCAGCAGGTGCCCGGTCATGGACTTGGTGCTGCTCACCGCGAGCTGGTAGGCGTGGTCGCCGAACACGTGCTTGATGCCCTGGGTCTCGTGCAGGTCGTTGAAGTGCGTGCTCGTGCCGTGCGCGTTGATGTACCCGACCTGCTCGGGGTTCACGCCCGCCGTGCCGAGCGCCATGCGCATGGCGACCTGCGCGCCCCGGCCCTCGGGCGCCGGCATGGTGACGTGGTGCGCGTCGGCACTCGTGCCGTAGCCCACGATCTCGGCGTAGATGGTCGCGCCGCGCGCCTTGGCCTTCTCGTATTCCTCCAGCACGACCACGCCCGCACCTTCACTCAGCACGAAGCCGTCGCGGCTGGCCGAGAAGGGCCGGCTGGCATGTTCGGGGTCGTCGTTGCGGGTCGAGAGGGCCTTCATGTTGGCGAAGCCCCCGATGGCGATGGGCGTGATGCTCGCCTCGCTGCCCCCGGCGAGCATCACGTCGGCCAGGCCGAGCTGGATGTAGCGCGCGGCGTCTCCGATGGCCCCGGTACCGGTCGCGCAGGCGGTCACGACCGTACTGCTGGGGCCGGTCGCGCCGTAGCGCATGGCGACGTGGCCGGTGCTCATGTTGGCGATCTGCATGGGCACGAACATGGGCGAGATGCGCCCCGGGCCGCGCGTGTGCAGCACCAGCGACTGTTCCTCGAAAGTCTTGACCCCGCCGATGCCGCTGCCCAGCACGGTGCCGGTGCGCTCGCCGCGCAGTTCCTCTTCCGAGAGGCCGCTGTCGGCCACCGCGAGCGCCGCCGCCGACAGCGCGAGCTGCACGTACCGGTCGAGCTTGCGCGCCTCGCGCGGGTCCACGTAGGGGTCGAGGCTGTCGGCGACCTCACCCGCGATCTTGCTCGATACGTCGGAGGTGTCGAAACGGGTGATGCGGGTGATGCCGCTCTTGCCGGCGCGCTGGGCCTCGGCGTAGGCCGCCGCGCCCAGACCGATGGGCGTGACCGGACCGAGGCCCGTGATCACCACCCGCTTGAGTCCTGTAATTGCCATGTGCCCTGCCTCCTGGGGTCCGGGCTGCCAGCCCCCACCGGCCAGCGCCCAGGGAAAAGGAATCGGGGCGAAGGGCGGGCCTGTCGCGCCGCGCCTCTGTCGCCCCTGCCCTGCTTGGTTCGCCGCCGCCGGACACCGGAAGTGCCCGGTGCGGCGCGGCGGTTTACTGCTTGCTTTCGATGTAGTCGATGGCCGCCTGCACGGTGCGGATGCCTTCGGCTTCCTCGTCGGGAATGGTCACGCCGAACTTGTCTTCCAGACCCATGATCAGCTCGACGGTCTCCAGGCTGTCGGCGCCCAGGTCCTCGACGAAACGGGCCTCGGGGACCACCTTGTCCGCGTCCACACCCAGCTTTTCCACAATCACTTCTTTCACGTCGTCAAAAGTTGCCATGTCAGTTCCTCCTTCTAGAAACCTGAAGTCTGCGCCAGTCTACACGCGCCGGCGCCGCTGCCCCCCGTGCCTGAACGGGGTTCAAGCGTGTGGCGCTCAGTGCGGGTTCAGGCCGCCGTCCACGCCGATGGTCTGGCCGGTCACGTAGGCCGCGCCCTCGCTGGCGAGGAAGGCCACGACCGCCGCGACCTCTTCGGGCTGCCCGAAGCGCGCCAGCGGGATGTTCGCCAGGTAGCCCTTCTGCACGCCCTCGGGCAGCGTGGCCGTCATGTCCGACTCGATGAAGCCCGGCGCGACCGCGTTCACGGTGACGCCCCGGCCGCCGTACTCCTTGGCGAGCGCCTTGGTCAGCCCGATGAGGCCCGCCTTGCTGGCGACGTAGTTGGCCTGCCCCGGATTGCCGGTCAGGCCCACCACCGAGGCCACGTTGACGATGCGCCCGGTGCGCGCCCGCATCATGTGCTTGAGGGCCGCGCGGCAGGCGGCGAAGGCGCTCGACAGGTTGGTCTGGATGACCGCGTCCCAGTCCTCGTCCTTCATGCGCACGGCGAGGCCGTCGCGGGTCACGCCGGCATTGTTCACCAGCACGTCGAGGCGGCCGAACGCGGCCAGCACGTCCTCGACCAGCTTGCCGGCGTTCGCGGGCACCGAGAGGTCGGCGCCGAACACCTCGGCGCGCGCGCCGTGGCGCCGGGCCTCGTCGGCCACGCGCCCGGCCTCCTCGGCACCCCGGCCGTAATGTACGGCCACGTCGAAGCCGTCGGCGGCGAGGCGCAGGGCGATGGCGCGGCCCAGGCCCCGGCTGCTGCCGGTGACCAGGGCGACTTTGCGGGGAGTGGTGGCCGGAGCGGCCGTGTCTTGGGAATCGGTCATGGGGTCCTCTGGATACGGGAAATGGGGAGGCGCGCCGCTCAGAGCGCGAAGTCGCGGACCTGCTGCGCCGTGCCCACGTTCAGCGTGCGGGCGTCCGGCAGGATGCGCTTGACGAGGCCGGTCAGGACCGTGCCGGGGCCGAATTCGATGAACGTGTCCACGCCCTGGGCGGCGAGCGCCTGCACCGACTCGACCCAGCGCACGCTGCCCGTGATCTGGGCGCGCAGCAGTTCGGCCGTGCGCGCCGGGTCGGCCCCTGCCTCGGCCGTCACGTTCGCCACGACCGGGAAGGCGTAGGGGCCGTAGGTGGTGGCCTCCAGCGCGGGGGTCAGGCCCTCGGCCGCGCCCTCCATCAGCGCGCAGTGGAAGGGCGCGCTGACCTTCAGGGGAATGGCCTTGAGCCCACGCGCCTTGAGTTCGGCGCCCGCCGCTTCCACCGCCGCCTTGTCGCCCGAGATGACGGTCTGGGTCGGCGCGTTGAAGTTGGCCGGCTGTACGGCCCCCTGACCGGCGGCCTGGATCGCCGCGCAGACCTCGCGCACGGCCGCCGGGTCGCCCATCACGGCGCTCATGGCCCCGGCACCCACCGGCACGGCCGCCTGCATGAGTTCGCCGCGCAGGCGCGTGAGGCGCAGCGCGGTCCCCAGGTCCAGCACGCCCGCCGCCACCAGCGCCGAATACTCGCCGAGCGAGTGCCCGGCGGCGTAGTCGGGACGAAGGCCGGTGTGCGCCTGCCACGCGCGGTAGGCCGCCACCGACGCCGCCACCAGGGCGGGCTGCTGGTTGGCGGTCAGGGTCAGGTCCTCCAGAGGACCGGTCTCGATCAGGGCGCGCAGGCCCGGCAGCGTGGTCTCGGCCTGGGCGTAGACGGCGCCGGCTTCGGGAAAGGCGGCGGCGAGGTCCGCGCCCATGCCCACGGCGTGCGACCCCTGGCCGGGAAAAAGAGCGGCGATCTTCATGCGTGGGCCTCCTGCGGGGCCGCGAGCGCGCCCAGAGAGCGGCCCCCGCCCCACCATTTCATCGTGGCCGCGACCCAGCTCAGGCCGCCGCCGAACGCGACGAGCAGCAGTTGCTGGCCGTCCTGCACACGACCGTCGTCCACCGCTTCGCGCAGCGCGAGGGCGACGGTGGCGCTCGAGGTGTTGCCGTAACGGTCCAGGTTCACGACCGTCTTGCTCATGGGAATGCCGAAGCGCTGCACCGCCGCCTCAATGATCCGCAGGTTGGCCTGGTGCGGAATGACCCAGTCCACATCGGCGGGGGTCAGGCCCGACTTCTTCAGGACCTGGTTGCCGCTGTCGCCCAGCACACGCACCGCGAACTTGAACACCTCGCGGCCGTTCATGCCCGCCTTCTCGCCCATCGGCGTGCCGCCCGGCAGCGTGGGGGCGATACAGCGCTGGTACAGGGCCGGCCCGCCCGCACTGTCGGCGCCCAGCACGAAGTCCTGGAAGCCGTAGCCCTCCGGCACCTCGCCCACGACCGCGCAGCCGCCGCCGTCCCCGAAGAGGATCGCGGTGTTGCGGTCCTCCTGGTCCACGATGGTGGTCAGCACCTCCGCCCCGATGACGAGCACGCGCCGCGCGGTGCCGGCCAGGATGAGTCCCTGCGCCATGCTCAGGCCATACACGAAACCGCTGCACGCCGCGAGCAGGTCGAAGGCCCCCGCGCCTGCCAGCCCCACCTGCCCGGCGACGAGGGCCGCCGTCGAGGGAAACAGGGCGTCGGGGGTCGCGGTCGCGCAGATGACGGTGTCCACGTCCTTCAGGGCGTCGGGGTCGCGGCGCAGCAGGTCGCGCACGGCCCCCACGCCGATGTCGGAGGTGTAGACGCCCGGCTCGGCGTGGCGCCGCTCCCGGATGCCGGTGCGCGACTCGATCCACTCGGCGGTGGTGTCCATCCGGGCCTCGAAGTCGGCGTTGGTGACGACCTTCGGGGGCACGTACATGCCCATGGCCACGATGCCAATTGCTTTCACGTCCCGCAGGCTACCATTCTCCGAACGGCCGTTCAGAAAATGGGCGGCGTGGACCCGGAGGCCCCATTCCGCGCCGCCCACCAGCGCAGCGCCGCCGCGCCCCAGCTCAGGCCGCCCCCGAAGCCCGCGAGCACCACCTGGGCGCCGTCGGTCAGCCGCCCCTGGGCCTGCGCCTCGGCCAGCGCCAGGGGAATGCTCGCCGCGCTCGTGTTGCCGTAGCGGTCGAGATTGACCACCGCGCGCTCCGGCGGCAGCCCGAAGCGGTCCAGCGCCGCCTCGATGATGCGCACGTTGGCCTGGTGCGGCACGAACACGGCGATGTCGGCCACCGTCAGGCCCGCGCGGCGCATCACCTCTTCGGTCATGTCGCCCATGATCCGCACCGCGAACTTGAACACCTCGCGGCCGTTCTGGGTCAGGTGCGGCCCCATCGGCGTGCCGCCGGGCAGGGAGACGGCCGCGCCGCGCAGGAACAGGCTGGGGCCGCCGCTGCTGTCGGCCCCCAGCGCGAAGGCCTGCACGCCGTAGCCCGCCGGCACCGGCCCGACCACCACCGCCCCCGCGCCGTCCCCGAACAGGATTGCGGTGCTGCGGTCGTCCTGGTCCACCACGCGGCTCATGACCTCGGCGCCGACCACCAGCGCGCGGCGCGCGGTGCCGGCCACGACCATGGCGTGCGCCACGCTCAGCGCGTACACGAACCCGCTGCACGCCACGCTCACGTCGAAGGCCGCCGCGCCGCGCAGGCCCGCCGCGCCCGCGATCAGTGCGGCCGTCGAGGGAAACATGGCGTCGGGGCTGCTCGTCGCGCAGATCACGAGGTCCACGCCCTCCAGCGCGCCGGGAAAGCGGGCCAGAAGGTCCTGCACGGCCCGGCCGCCCAGCACGCTCGCCGTCTCTTCGGGCGCGGCGTGGCGGCGCTCGCGGATGCCGCTGCGGCTGCGGATCCACTCGTCGGTGGTCTCCAGCCGCGCGGCGTAGTGCGCGTTGGGCACCACCTGCGCGGGGGCGTACCCCCCGACGGCCACGATGCCCACGGCGGGCGCGGAGGACAGGGGAGCGGGGCCGGACACAGCAGTCACGCCCCAGACCGTAGCATTCCTTGAACGGTCGTTCAAACAATTTGGAGGCAGTCTGAACCCGGTGCAAGGAGGCGCAGGCGACAACGGCCACAGGGACACGCCATGACAGCGTGTCCCTGTGGGCTGGGGCTTTACCCCGGAGCGGCGGTCTTACTCGCCGGCAGGCTGGTTTTCGGGGTGGGCGGTGCTCTGCTCTTCGGCAGGGGCCTCGCTTTCGTTCCCGTTCTGCTCGGCCTGCTCGTCCGTCTTGTCGGCCGACTTCTCGGTGGCCTGCTCGCCGCCGAGCGAGGCGATGGCCTGCTGGAGGCCCTTCTCGCGCATCAGGCTGATGTAGTACGAGTTCAGGCCGTTGGGGCCGAGCTGCGAGGAGAGCTGCTCGGGGGTCAGGTTGTTGGCCTGGGCCAGCGCGCTCATGGTCTGGTTGAACTCCAGGTCGGACACCTGCACGTTCAGGTCCTCGGCGAGCTGCTCGAGGGCCAGGTCACGGCGCACACGGGTCTCGGCGTTCTTGGCCAGGTCGGCCATGAACTCGTCGAGCTTGCCCTGCTCCTTCATGAAGGCCTCGTACTCGCCCCACTGCACGCCCTGGCGGCCGAGGTCGTCCTTGATCTCCTCGAGCATCGCCTCACGGCGGCGGTCGAGCAGCGCCTGGGGGATGTCCACGGTCATGCCGTCCACCAGCGCGGTGACGAATTCCTCACGGCGGGCGTTGTCGCCCTCCTGCTGCGCGCGGCGCTCGAGTTCGCCCTTCAGGTCGGTGCGCAGGCGCTCGATGCTGTCGAAGTTCAGCGACTTGGCGAACTCGTCGTTCAGCTCCTGAAGCTGCTTGGTCTTCACGTCCTGCACCGTCACGGTGACGGTGTGCTCGGGGTGCTCGTGATCGCCGTGCTGGTGGGCCGGCACGGTGATCTCGACAGTGTCGCCCTTCTGCTTGCCCAGCAGGGCGGCGCGCACGTGCTCCTCGGCCACGTCGAGGTAGATGGGGTAGGTGCCGCCGTCCTCGCCCTGCTCCTGGATGGTCACCTGGTCGCTGGCCTCGATGGGACGCTCGACGCTCTCGAAGGTGGCGTTGCGCTCCTGGAGGTCGGAGAGGGTCCGGCCCAGCACTTCGTCGGTGATCTCGGGGGCGGCGGCCGTGACGCCCACGCCGCGCCAGTCGCCCAGCTTGACTTCGGGGTAGGTCTCACCGCGCACCGTGAAGTCGAAGCTCTGGCCGCTGGCGAGGTTCTGGGGGTCGATGGTGGCGTCCACGAGGTTGAGCTTGAGGTCGCGTGCCCCCTGGGGGTAGTGGGTCTGGAGCAGACGGTCGCGCACTTCCTGCTCGACGTAGCCCTTGCCCACGCGGCCCTCGATGACCTTGCGCGGCGCCTTGCCGGGCCGGAAGCCGGGCACGCGCACGTCGCGCGCGAGGCCTGCCCATACCTGGTCGTACATGCGGTTCACCTCGGCGGCGGGCACCGAGACCTTGAACTCCACCTTGTTGCCTTCCCTGCTGATCAGCTCTGCCATACGTCTCCCGTCTGGCCGCCGCGCCGCGCTGTGCGCCCGCGCGTGGCCCTGGTTGTGTGCTTGTGACGCCGCCTGCGCCGCCCGGTTCCGCCTGGCCCGGTGTTGCCCGGTCCGGCGCGGTTCCCGGCGAGGGCGCGCGACATGCCGCCGAGCATCATAGTGCTTTTTGCCCGCCGGGTGTCGGCCGGGCAAGCCACAAAAAACCCGGGGAGCGGCCCGGCAGGTCGCCGGTCACTCCCCAGGTGGCTGGTGCGAGAAAAGGGACTTGAACCCTCACTCCCTACGGGAACCAGATCCTAAGTCTGGTGCGTCTACCAATTCCGCCATCCCCGCACACGTGTAAAAAGGAAAATCCCCGACTCTGGCGGCCCAAGGGCACGTGAGCCGGGGAACTTCTGGGGTGGCTTAGGGGATTTGAACCCCCGGCCTCCGCTTCCACAGAGCGGCGCTCTAACCAACTGAGCTAAAGCCACCATTGCAGCCCTTGCAGGCCTAAGCAGTGTAGGCGGCCCCGCGCGGAGTGTCAATATCCCCCGCCCGGCGTGCGTGCAGGCCGCTGCCGGAGCCGGCGCGCGGGTGTAGGCTGAGGCCCAACATGAATTTCGACTTGCCGGGCGACCTGCGCGACATGCAGGCGATCATCCGTGATTTCGTGCTGACCCGCGTCGAGGCGCGCGCGCACGAGATCGAGGACACCAACCGTATTCCGCCCGAGCTGCTGCGGGAGGCCGCCGAGCTGGGCCTGTTCGGCCTGAGCATCCCCGAGGAGTACGGAGGCGTGGGCCTGGGCGCCCTGGGGCGCTGCGCGGTGTACGAGGCGCTCGGGCAGGGGCATATGGGCTTCGGGGGCATGATCTCGGCTCACGCATCCATCGGCACGAGCGGGCTGGTCAAGCTGGGCAACGAGGAGCAGAAACGCCGCTTCCTGCCGCGCATGGCGACGGGCGAGTGCGTGGCGGGCTTCGCGATCACCGAGCCGAGCAGCGGCTCCGACGCCGCCAACATCCGCACGCGGGCCGAGAAGCGCGGGGACGAGTACGTCCTGAACGGCACCAAGCACTACATCTCGAACGCGCCGATCGCCGGGCTCCTGACCGTCATCGCCGTGACCGACGCCAGCAAGGGCGCGCGCGGCATGAGCGCCTTTCTGGTCGAGCCGCAGAGCACCCCCGGCGTGAGCATCGGCAAGATCGACGAGAAGATGGGCCAGAAGGGCTCGCTCTCGGCCGAGGTGATCTTCGAGGACGCCGCCATTCCGGCCGCGAACCTGCTGGGGCCGCTCGACCTGGGCTACCGCGAGGCCCTGGGCATCCTGACGAATGGGCGGGTGGGCATCGCCGCGCGCTCCACAGGAGCCATGCAGCGCCTGCTCGACCTGTCAGTGGCGCACGCGCAGGCCCGCGAGCAGTTCGGTAGGCCCATCGCCGAGTTCCAGGCGGTGCAGTTCATGCTCGCCGAGATGGAGATCGCCGTGCAGACGAGCCGCGTGCTGTGGCAGAAAGTCGCCTGGATGGTGGACGAGGGCCAGGACGTGCGCCGCATGGCGAGCGTCGCCAAGTACCACGCCACCGAAGCCCTGTCGCAGGTGGCCGACAAGGCCGTGCAGGTGGCCGGGGGCATGGGCTACATGAAGGACTCGCCGGTCGAGCGCTTCTACCGCGACCAGCGCCTGCTGCGCATCTACGAGGGCACGAGCGAGATCCAGAAGGTGATCATCGCGGCCGACCTGCTGCGCGCCTGAGGCCGGAGCCGCGCCCGCAGGGCGCTCCACTCCATCCCCGAGACCGCCGCGCCCTGCACGCGGCGGCCGCTTCATGCCGCGCGCAACCAGGGCCGAAGCGTAAATGTCGCATCAGCTTTCTGTGAGGGCACTGTCAGGCGGCGGCAGTAGAATTTTCTCGTGACAGACGTATTTTTGGGGCAGCGCGCGGAGGCCGCGAGGCTTGCGCGAACTGCCGAAACTTGATATAGTTGCACTCAAGTTTCCTGGTAGAAGTATTCGCCAGGGTCAGACGTTCTCTCCCCCCGGCAGCCCCACAGGGTCAGGGCCATAAGGAGTACCGCATGCCCACCGAACACCCCAACCTCCCCAAGAACATTCCCGTCTGCCCTGTCCGCGGCAGCGTGATCTACCCGACGATGGTCCAGCACATCGACGCCAGCCGCGCCCTGTCCATCGGGGCCATCGAGGCGGCCATGAGCGGCGAGAAGGTCATCCTGATCGTCTCGCAGCGCGACAAGGACGTGGACGACCCCAAGGGCAGCGACCTGTACGACGTGGGCACCGCCTGTAACGTCCTGCGCGTGCGCAAGAACCCCGACGGCACCGTCCAGATGCTCGTGTCGGCCGTGGCGCGCGTGCGCGTGAGCGCCTACACGCGCGGCGACTACCTGCGCGCCGACATCGAGGCCCTGCCCGAAGGCAAGAGCGGCGGCGTGGAGCTTCAGGCCCTGGCCCGCGAACTGCGCGAGAAGTTCGACACCGTCGCCAGCGGCGGCCGCCTGAACGCCGAGAGCGTGCAGACCATCCAGAGCAAGGAAGACCCCGGCGAGATGGCCGACCACATCGCCTTCAACCTCGACTTCAAGCTCGAGGACAAGCAGGCCCTGCTGGAAATCGACAGCGTCGAGGGGCGGCTGCGCAAGATCCTGACGCTGCTCGACACCGAGCAGGAAGTGCAGGCCGTGCAGGCCAAGATCCGCGCGCAGGTCAAGGAAGAGATCGACAAGAACCAGCGCGAGTACTACCTGCGCGAGCAGATGAAGGTCATCCAGAAGGAACTGAACGGCAGCGACGACGAGGACGGCGACGAGGCCGAGGCCTTCCGCGCCAAGATCGACGCCCTGGACCTCAAGCCCGAGGTGAAAAAGGACATCGACCGCGAGGTCAACCGCCTGTCGCGCATGCACCCCGACGCCGCCGAGGCTTCGGTCATCCGCACCTACCTGACCTGGGTCACCGAGCTGCCCTGGAACACCCGCAGCGAGGACCGCCTGGACGTGGGCGAGGCCGCGCAGGTGCTCGACGAGGACCACTACGGCCTGGAGAAGGTCAAGGACCGCGTACTGGAGTTCCTGGCCGTGCGCCGGCTGCGCAAGGAGCGGGCCGAGCGCGGCGAGATCAGCGCCGACGAGGTCAACAAGGGACCCATCCTGGTGTTCACCGGCCCTCCCGGCGTCGGCAAGACCAGCATCGCGCAGAGCATCGCCAAGGCGCTGGGCCGCAAGTACGTGCGTATCGCCCTGGGCGGCGCGCGTGACGAGTCGGACATCCGGGGCCACCGCCGCACCTACATCGGCGCCATGCCCGGCCGCCTGATCCAGGGCATCCGCACCGCCGGCACCAAGAACCCGGTCGTGCTGCTCGACGAGATCGACAAGCTGGGCAGCAGCTACCAGGGCGACCCCAGCTCGGCGCTGCTCGAAGTGCTCGACCCCTCGCAGAACCAGCACTTCACCGACCACTACCTGGGCGTGGCCTTCGACCTCTCGGAAGTCATGTTCATCGCCACGGCGAACTACCCCGAGCAGATTCCGGCCGCGCTGATGGACCGCATGGAGGTCATCGACTTTTCCAGCTACATCGAGCAGGAGAAGCTGGAGATCGCCAAGCGTTACCTGCTGCCCCGTCAGCTCACGCAGAACGGCCTGAAGCCCAACCAGATCTCGTTCACCGACGCCTCGCTGGAAAAGCTGATCTCGAACTACACCCGCGAAGCCGGCGTGCGCAACCTCGAGCGCGAGATCGGTACGGTGGCCCGCAAGGTCGCCCGCCGCATCGCCACCGCCGAGGTCAAGCGCGTCAAGGTCACCGACAAGGAACTCGACCGCTACCTGGGGCAGGCCCGCCACACCCCCGAGAGCGAGAACAAGGAAGACATGGTCGGCGTGAGCACCGGCATGTTCTACACGCCGGTCGGCGGGGACATCCTGTTCGTCGAGACGAGCATCATGCCCGGCAAGGGCCTGGTCCTCACCGGGCAGCTGGGCGACGTGATGAAGGAATCGGCCCGCGCGGCCCTGACCTACGCCAAGAGCAACGCCGAGCGCTTCCACATCGACAAGGACCGCCTCGACAACAGCGAGATCCACGTGCATGTGCCGGCCGGCGCCATCCCCAAGGAAGGCCCGAGTGCCGGGGGCGCGATGGCGACCAGTCTCATCTCGGCCCTGACCGGGATTCCGGCACGCCACGACGTCGCCATGACCGGCGAGATGACCCTGACGGGACGCTACCTCCCCATCGGCGGCCTGAAGGAGAAGGTGCTGGGCGCGCGGCGTGCGGGCATCAAGCACATCATCATGCCCAAGGCCAACGAGGCCGACCTGCGCGACATCCCGGCCCACCTGCGCGCCTCGATGAGCTTCCACCCCTGCGAGACGGTGGATCAGGTGCTGGACGTGGCCCTGGTCGGCGGCCTGAAGGCGCTGGAAACCCCGCGTGACGGCTCGGCCCCCGCCGTGCCCACCCCCGGCGCCGAGGCCCCCAAGCGCCGCAACAGCCGCCGGACCGGCGCGAGCGCCTGAGCCTCTTTCCCCTCCCCTTCCCGGACCGACCCCTGCCCCCACCCACGCGGTGGGGGTTTTCGCTGGCCATATGAAGGCCAGGGCCACTACACCCGCGCCGCCCGGCCCGCTACGCTGAGGGCGATGAGCCGCGCGCTGACGTTTCTGGTCGCCAGCCCCCACCTGCACGGGGCCGTGTTCGGGGGCGCCGTCATTCTGCTGCTCGAACACGACCTGGGCGGCGCGATGGGCCTGATCGTCAATGCGCCCGCACCGCAGACCGTCACCGAACTGATGCCCGACGCGCCGGGTCAGGACGAGCCCGCATGGCTGGGCGGCCCGGTCGACCCCTCGCTGGGCTGGTGCCTGTACCCCGAGCCGCTGGGGCTGGAGGGCGAGATGCGTCTGCTGCCCGGCCTGAACGTCACGAGCAGTCTGGACGTGCTGCGCGCCGTGATGGCCGCCGGCCAGCGGTACATGCTGGTCCTGGGCTATGCGGGCTGGCGCGCCGGGCAGCTGGCCGAGGAGGCCCGCGCCGGAGCCTGGGTCTGGGTGGAGCAGGACACGCCGGAACTGCTGTGGGACGTACCGGCCGAGAACCGCTGGGCCGAGGCGCTGCGCCGCCTGGGGGTGTCGCCCGACACCATCATGCCCGGCGGCGCCCAGGCCTGAACGCGGCGGGCCCCGGCATCGGCCCGGGCATTGGGGAGACTTGCGCGGCTTTCGGGGCCATGCTACTATCCCTCTCGCGCCGGAAACGGCCACACGCCACCTGTATTCGGCAGTAGCTCAGTGGCAGAGCATCCGACTGTTAATCGGACGGTCGTTGGTTCGACCCCAACCTGCCGAGCCAGAAAGAACACCCCCTACCGCTGTGTGGGGGGTGTTCGCTTGCGGCTCAGTTACGGTGACGTGCCCGGTAGGCGGCCGAATTCTTCCAGGGCTCCAGGGCGTTGTTCAGGCGCTGCGATCCCAGACCGCCCACACGCCACTCGACCGGCGAGGTGGGGGCCGCCACCTGCGCGTAGGCGGTGCTGGCGCCGCTGTAGGTCACGTCCAGCACGTTCCAGCCCAGCTTGAAGTTGAAGGTGGCATTGACGGTCCCCAGCCCCAGGCAATCACCCTGGAAGGTATACGAGGCGTCCTGATTGGCGAACCACCAATTCTTGGCGGTCGTGCTACCCGAGGCGTTGGCGGTGAGGGTCTGACCGGTGTCGGTCTTGAGGCTGGCGATGGGATAGAGCCGCAGGCTGTCCGGGGCCGTCGTGATGACATTCTCGCAAGATCCGAAGATGTCGGTCGCGTTGAACAGCAGATCGGCGTAGGTCGTCGTCATGGTCGTCGCGCCGGGCAGGGCCAGATCGAACAGACCCGACCCGGAGACGGCGGCGCTCTCACTCAGCTCCTCGGGCCTCACGCTGCTGGCCTGCCCGGCCGTAAATGGCGTGATCTGACCGGGAATCCGGCCGCTCTGCTCGGCAGGCGTCGTCACCGGCGGCAGCTCGGTGCTTCCCCCACCCGGAGGCGGCGTGGTTTCCGGCGTGATCGCGCCGCCCCCGCACGAGGCCAGCACCAGCGCCGCGCCGGTCAGCACGGTCCCGAGAACGAGACGGGGAGCCGGGCGGCTCCGCTGATCTGTGGTTGTCATGCCCTGCATGCTGGCAGCCCGGGCGCGCGCGCGGATAGCGCCGGACTTCAGGTGCCCGGCGCGCTTCTCTCACCTCGCCGTCAGTGATGACCCGGCGTCGGCAGGCGGCCGCGCAGTCCCGGCCAGCCGGCCACCCCGGCGCGGCGCGGGTGTAGCCTCGGCAACGTGTCTGCTCCCGCTGCCGCCCCACTGCGCCTGTCGCCCGCCCAGCTGGGCCTGATCGGCGTCACCTTCCTGATGTGGGGAGGCTTTTTTCTGGTCGTGCCCCTCATCACGGTGCATTTCGTAGACGGTCTGGGCTGGGCGGCCGCCAGCGTGGGTCTAGTGCTGGGCCTGCGCCAGCTCACGCAGCAGGGCCTGACGGTCTTCGGGGGGGCCTGGGCCGACCGCCTCGGCCCCAAGCCGCTGATCCTGGCAGGGTGTCTGATCCGCACGCTGGGCTTCGCCTGGATGGCCTTCGCCGGATCGCTGCCCGAACTGCTGGCCGCCTCGCTGCTGGCCGGGGTCGGCGGCGGTCTGTTCGACGCCCCAAAGAGCGCGGCCATCACGGCCGTCACCCCCCCCGAGTTCCGCGCGCGGATGTTCAGCCTCATCAGCATCGCGGGCAACCTGGGCATGGTCACGGGGCCGCTGCTGGGCGCCTGGCTCATCACCCTGGGCTTCCAGCGCGCCGCCCTGATCGCCAGCAGCGCCTACATCTTCGCGCTGGTGGTCCTGGCCCTCACGCTGCCGCACATGCGCCCGGCTCCGCGCGTGGACACCCGCGCGCTGGCGGGGCTGGCGGTAGCGCTGCACGACCGGGCCTTCCGGCGCTTCACCTTCGTGCTGTGCGGTTACTTCCTGCTCAGCACCCAGCTCAACGTGGCCGTGACCCTCAAGGCGGTCGAGCTGGCCGGGCCAGGCGCGACGGGGCCGCTCTACGGGCTCTCGGCGGGGCTGGCGGTGGCGCTGCAATACCCGCTGCTGCGCCTCGCCGAGCGTCACCTGCGCGCGCGGGTGGTGCTGGTCACGGCCGTCCTGAGCGTGGCCGTCTCGCTGGGCTTGATGGGCCTGGCCGTCACCTTCGGGCAACTGCTGGCCTGCGTGGCGCTGTACAGCCTGGGCACCATGCTGGTGTATCCCATGCAGCAGACCCTCACGTCCCGTCTCGCGCCCGAGGGCCTCACGGGCAGCTATTTCGGCTTCTCGGCCATCAGCCTGGGCCTGGGCGGGGCAGTGGGCAACTTCCTGGGGGGGCTACTCATCGACGCCGGACGCCGCCTGGATTTCACGCTGCTGCCCTGGCTGACCCTGCTCGCCATCGGGCTGCTCACGGCCCTGGGGCTGCGCTGGGCCCTGCGCGACATGCCCACCCGCGAGGAGGCCCAGGCCGCAGCGGGCGACTGAAGGACAGGATTGAGAGGGACCAGGGGTGGCCCCTGATTCCTCTCAATCGAGCGGAGCGGTCCCCTGACAAAGACAGCGGTGGAAGTGAACCAGAGGGGCATGCTGCTGAGCTCTCAATGGAACTGAAGACCTCTGTCAAACCAGGACAGAAGCGGCCAGCGACCCCAGGGGTGCCGGCCGCCCTCTTTACCCTCCCTAGTTCCGGGCGCGGTCGCTCGACAGCGTGGGTGCGGCGCTCAGGGCACGCACGCCGCTGTCGAGCAGCAGGTCCACGCCCTGCGTCAGCCGCCGGATGGTGTCCTCGGTCTGGGCGACCGTCTGGTCGGGCATCACGCGCACCGGGTAGGGCGCGCCATTGGGCTTGACGTAGTTGGTAATGGTCAGTTGCAGCGCGGCGTCGTCCGGCAGCGGAAAGACGCGGGTCGCCGTATTGCCCACGCCGGCCGTGTCCTCCCCGATGATCGGGCCACGCCCGGCGTACTGGATCTCGTAGGCGAAGAACTCGCTGCACGACGCGCTGGACTTGTCCACCAGCACGGCCAGCGGGCCGGTCCAGAGCTTGGGGTTGCGCACGCCCCCCTGGGCCTGCCCGTCTTCGAGACGCAGGCCCCGGCTCACACGGGTCTGTACGTCGCCGTCGCTGGTGCGCGCCACCCGCACGAAATCCGGTACGAAGGCGCTCACGGCGCTGTCGCACTCGCTGAGGCTGCCGCCCCCATTGCCGCGCAGGTCCACGATCAGGCCGGTGGCCCCGCGCGCCTGCGCCTGCCCCACGAGGTTGTGTACGGTCTGCGCCACCCCGCCGCCCGTCAGGAAGGTCGGAATGCGCAGCACCGCCGTCTTGCCCTGCGGTCCGGCGTACGTCAGGCGCGGCAGGTCGCGCGTGCTGCTCTCGCGCGGCGTGATGGTCAGGTTCAGGCGCTGGCCCTGGCGGTCTACCCCCAGCGCGGTGGCCTGGTCGCCCAGACGGGCACTGCGCAGCCGCTCGTAGGTGTAGGGCTGCCCCCCGATGGTCTGGAGCACGTCGCCCCGGCTCAGCCCGGCCTCGGCGGCGGCGCTGTCGGGCACCACCTCCAGCACCACACGGTTCTCGCCGTCGAGCCGCGCGAGTTTCACCCCGAACTGCTTGCGGTTGCCCCCCGTCGCGCTGGCGACGAAATCCCCGAAGTCGTCCGGCGTCTGGAAAAAGCTGTGTTCGTCCCCCAGTGCCGTGATCTCCGCCTGCACCACCGGGTAGGCTTTGGTCGAGGCGCAGGTCTGCGGGTCGGGCGCACACACTGCGTCGAGGCGGATCTGGTACTCGCTGCGCAGCGCGGCGCGGTCGACGGTCGAGAGGCCGCCGTACCGGTCCTGCACCAGTTGATTGACTCGGTCGAACAGCACCTGTGCCGGAGCGGTCGCGGCCGTCTTGGCCGTGGCGGCGGGAGCAGCCAGCAGGGCCGTGCCCAGCAGGGCAGCCCCCAGCAGCCGGGTGCCGGAAAGGCGGAAAGGGGAAACGCGGGCGACCGACCGGCGAGGCGCAGGTTTCATACCCCAGTATGCGCCCGTGAGATGGGAAACGGATGGGCCGGGAAAGCCGCGCAGATCACAAAAAACCGCTTCTACAGGCATGAAAAACCCCCCACCGCGGCGGGTGGGGGGATGCAGGCCGAGGGGGGCCTCAGACCAGTTCGATGAGGGCCATGGTGACGCCGTCACCGCGGCGGGTGCCCACGCGCAGGATGCGGGTGTAGCCACCGGGACGCTCGGCGTACTTGGGGGCCACTTCGTCCATGACCTTGCGCACGACGTCGTTGTCGTGGATGTCCTGGGCGACGAGGCGGCGGGCGTGCAGATCGCCGCCCTTGGCGGTGGTGATCAGCTTCTCGACGTAAGGACGCAGCTCCTTGGCCTTCGTGAGGGTCGTCTGGATGCGGCCCTCGCGCAGCAGGGCCGTCGCCTGGGCGCGGGCCAGGGCGGTGCGGGCGCTGCTGTTGCGGTTGAGCTTGCGACCGGCTTTACCGTGACGCATGGTTGTTCTCCTTGGGGGACGGAGAGCGGCGCTGGGCCGCCCGCCGAAAGGGGGTCAGTCTCTGAGGGCGAGGCCGAACTGGGCGAGCTGCTGCTTGATCTCGTCGAGGCTGCGCTCACCGATGCCCGGAACCTTCTTGAGGTCACGGTCGGACAGGGCGCACAGGGCGTCCACGCTGTCGATGCCTTCTTCCTTGAGGGAATGCAGCACGCGGGTGGTCAGGCCCAGGCCTTCGAGGGTCACGCGGGGCGTATCCAGGTCGGTCGGGAAGGGCTGAGGGTTGATGCTCAGCTCGGGCTGGCGCGGCGGCAGATCATAGATCCCCGCACCGGCCGGCACCGGGGTCGTCATCGCCGGGGTGTAGACCGGCTGGCTGATCTCGGTGTCGATGGTGACCGGCACGTTTTCCACGTTACCGAACACCGTCAGTTCCGAACGCAGGATCTCCACAGCCTTGTCCAGGGCGTCCTGGGGACCGGTGCTGCCATCGGTCCAGACGCGCAGGATCAGGCGGTCGAGGTCGGTCTGCTGGCCCACGCGGGTGTTCTCCACGTGGTAGGCCACGCGGCGCACCGGCGAGAACACGGCGTCCACCGGGATCGAGTTGATGCGGTCCTTGGTGGCATGCTTGTCGGCGGGCACGTAGCCTTCGCCTTCTTCCACACGCACTTCCATCACCAGCTTGCCGTCTTCGGCGAGGGTGGCGATGGTCAGGTCCGGATTCACGATCTCGGCGTCACTGGGCACCTCGAAGGCGCTCGCCTTGACGACCCCTTCGCCCTGCGCGCGCAGCGTCAGGGTCTTGGGACCGCCCGCATGGAACTTCACGACCAGTTCCTTGAGGTTGAGGATCAGCCCGATGACGTCTTCCTTGACGCCTGGAATGGTGGAAAACTCGTGCAGGACATCCTCGATGTAGACACTGGTCACCGCCGTGCCGGGAATCGAGGACATCAGGATGCGCCGGACAGGGTTCCCGATGGTGACGCCGTACCCGCGCGTGAGCGGCTCGAGGACGAATTCGCCGTAGTTGCCGTCCACGCGGGCCTTGAGTTGAGGGCGCTTTTGATCCACTGGGGCCTCCGTGTTTAACGCGAGTAGTACTCGATGATGAAGTTCTCGTTGATCGGCAGCGCCAAGTCTTCACGCGCGGGGAGACGCGCGAAAGTGCCGGTGAAGTTCTCGGGGTTCATTTCGACCCAGGGGCTGACGCGGCGGCGCTTCTGCGCTTCCATGTTTTCCTGGACGAAGCCCATCTGGCGGCTGCCTTCGGCCACGCTGATCTCGTCGCCGATCTTGACGCGGTAGCTGGCCACGTCCACTTTCTTGCCGTTCACGAAAATATGGCCGTGACCGACAAACTGACGCGCCTGGCGGCGGGTGCTGGCAAAGCCCATGCGGAACACGACGTTGTCCAGACGGCGTTCGAGCAGCTGCAGGAACACGGTGCCGGTCACGCCGGGCACATTGGCGGCTTCCTCAAAGAGGTTGCGGAACTGCTTTTCGCCGACGCCGTAGAGGCGGGCGAGCTTCTGCTTTTCACGCAGACGCACGCTGTAGTCGCTGGGGCGGCCCTTGCGGCGTTGGCCGTGCTGGCCGGGGCCGTAGGGACGCTTGTCCAGGTACTTCTGGACCTTTTCGGTCTCCGCGAGGTTGATGCCTTCGCGGCGGCTCTGCTTGGTAATGGAACCACGGAAACGACCCATGTCTTGCTCTCCTTATGCGCCCGGCCGGAGCGGCGCGGGCAGGTCTGCGGCCCTCTGTGGCCCGGTTTCTCGCTGGTGGGTGCAGCTTTCGTTCCTGGTCGTCTCTGGAGGCGTGGAACAGCGAAACCGGGGCAGGTGGGCGCGCGCGTGCGCTTTAGGCGCGGAACTTCTTCTTGGGGCGGCAGCCGTTGTGGGGCACAGGGGTGTCGTCCATGATGGACTTCACTTCAATGCCCGACGCCTGGATGGCGCGGATGGCCTGTTCACGGCCCGAGCCGCTGCCACGCACGATCACGTCGACGATGTTCATGCCGAAGGTCTGCTGCGCCTTCTTGACGGCGTCGGCGGCGGCCAGCTGGGCAGCGTAGGGGGTCCCCTTCTTGCTGCCCTTGTAGCCGATGGTGCCGCCCGACGACCAGGCCACGCTGTTGCCTTCAAGGTCGGTGATGGTGACGATGGTGTTGTTGTAGCTCGCGTTCACGTAGGCGCGGCCAGCGCTGATGTTGCGCCGGGCGCGGCGGGGGGTCTTGCCCTTGGTGCTCTTCGCCATGGCTTACTTCCTCGTGGCCTTTTTCTTACCGGCGACGGTCTTGCGCGGGCCCTTGCGGGTGCGGGCGTTCGTCTTGGTGCGCTGGCCGCGCACGGGCAGGCCGCGGCGGTGACGCAGGCCACGGTAGGCGCCGATGTCCATCAGACGCTTGATGTTCTGACCGACTTCGCTGCGCAGGTCGCCTTCGACCTTGTAGGTCTTCTCGATGGCTTCGCGCAGGGTGCTCTGCTCGGCTTCCGAGAGGTTCTTGACGCGGGTGTCGGGGTTCACGCCCGTCTGCGCCAGAACGTCCTTGGCGCGGGTCAGGCCGATCCCGTAGATGTAGGTCAGCGCGATTTCGATGCGCTTTTCACGGGGCAGGTCAACGCCAGCAATACGCGCCATGCTTAACCCTGCCTCTGCTTGTGCTTGACATTGGTGCAGATGACCAGAACGCGCCCGTGGCGGCGGATCACCTTGCAGTTGTCGCACATTCTCTTGACACTGCTGCGAACTTTCATGCTTCCTCCTCGCGCCGCCTGAGTTCTCCGGCAGCGCTCGACCCCCCGCCGTGCGCACGCTGACACGCGTGCGGGGAATCTATGGGCACCACTCGCCTGGGTGCTTACTTGCGGTAGACGATGCGCCCACGCGTGGTGTCGTAGGGGCTGATCTCCAGAACCACACGGTCCCCCGGCAGGATTCGGATGTAGTGAATCCGCATCTTGCCGCTGATGTACGCCAGCAGGTCATGCCCGGTGTCGAGCTTTACACGGAACGTGGTGTTCGGCAGCGCCTCTTCCACGACCCCTTCGGCCCGCACGGTATCGGACTCTTCCTTCTTACGTTTTTCCCGCTGTTCCGGCATTCTTCGTCTCGCCACGCAACCTCCAGGCTTGATGCAAGCCAAAAAAGAGAGTACCACAGCGAGGCAAAACCCGTAAAGACTCGGGCCCACCTCTGCTGCCGATCACCCGTTTGTCCAGCCTATCCGAACGCCTACTCCGGTCAGCTCAGCGCATGCCGTTCAGGATGCGGCTGTAGACCTCGTCCATGGTGCCCACGCCGTCCACCCGGTACAGGTGGCCGCGCCCCTCGTAGTGCTCGATCAGAGGCTGGGTCTGCTCGCGGTAGACCTGCTGGCGTTTGCGGGCCACCTCCTCGGTGTCGTCGCTGCGCACCGCCTCGCCGCGTGCCGCCGCCTGCCGCCCACGCTCGACGATCCGGCCCACGAGCGCCTCGTCGGGCACTTCGAGCAGGGGAACGGCGGTGACCGGCGCGCCAAGTTCCTCAAGCAGAAGGTCGAGGGCCTGAGCCTGGGCCTGGGTGCGCGGGAACCCGTCGAAAATGACCCGCACCTGCTCCATGCCGGCGAGCTTGTCGCGGATCAGGGCGATGAGGATATCGTCGGGAACGAGCTGTCCGGCCGTCAGGATCGGCTGTACCGTCTGGCCCAGCTCGGTGCCGCGCGCCACATGGTCGCGCAGGATGTCCCCGGTGCTGATCTTGACGAGGTCCTGCTCGGCGGCCAGGCGCTCGGCCTGGGTTCCCTTGCCCGCACCGGGAGGCCCGAGGAAAATCACGACCTTATTTTTGTTCTGAGTCACTTCACTCCTCCGTTTGGGCCACAGCATAGAGGCTTCTTCCACAGAAACGTGCGGGCTGCCCAGTTCCCCCAGCAGTAACGTCGGCCCGGACGACACCAAAACGAAACCGCCCTCCCGGAGGAAGGCGGTCTGTGGACAAGCGGCCAGACTCAGTTGTTCAGGCGGCCACGGATGCGGCCCTTGCTGATGAAGCCGTCGTAACGGCGCACCGTGAGCTGCGCTTCGAGCTGCTTCAGGGTCTCGAGTGCCACCCCCACGATGATCAGCAGGCCCGTGCCCGAGAACTGGAAGGTGGTGATGCCGGTGCCGCGTTGCACGATCTGCGGGAACACCGTCAGCACGACCAGGAAGATCGCGCCCCAGAGGCTCAGGCGACCGCTGATGCTGCCCAGGAATTCGGCGGTCGCCGTGCCCGGACGGACGCCCGGAATGAAGCCGCCGGCCTCGCGCAGCTGCTCCGCGATGCGCTTGGGATCAAACTGCACACTGTTGTACAGGTACGTGAAGCCGAAGATCAGGGCGGCTTCCAGAATGATGTACAGCGGCGTGCCGAAGACGAGGTTGGTGCTGATCCAGGCGTTCACGGCCGGCGCGCGGGTGGCCGTCGCGCTGGCGATCACATTGGGGATGATCAGCATGGCCGAAGCGAAGATCACCGGAATCACACCCGCCTGGTTCACCTTGATGGGCAGCCAGGTCGCCTGACCGGCCCCACGGGCCTGACCGGCCGCTCCACCGCGCGCGCGCGCATAGGTCACGGGCACCCGGCGCTCGGCCTGGTACACGTACACGATGCCGGCGATGGTGATCAGGATGACGCCGATGAAGATCAGGATGCGCAGGATGCTGGTCTGCTCGGTCTGGAGCAGCTGACCCGTCGCCGCAATCTCACGCGGATAGGCCGCGATGATGCCAGAGGTGATGATCAGGCTGATGCCGTTGCCCACGCCGACCTCGGTGATGCGCTCACCGATCCACATGGTCAGGGCGATACCTGCCACCTGCGTCAGCACCATGACGAGCACCGTGAAGATGCCCGGGTCCCAGCCCACCGCCACGTACTGCGGGTTGCTGGTGATGTACAGCGAGAAGAAGATCGCCTGCGCCGCCCCCAGAGCGATGGCCGCGTAGCGGGTGTACTGGTTGATCTTCTTGCGGCCCTCCTCGCCTTCCTTGGAAAGCTTTTCCAGGGCCGGCACGGTGGTCGTGAGCAGCTGGATCACGATACTGGCCGTGATATACGGCAGCACCCCCAGCGCAAAGATCGAGAACTGCGAAAGATTGCCCCCCGAGATCAGGCTGATCAAACCAAAGAGGCCACCCGAGGTGGCCTGGCTGAGGGCTGCAGTATTCACGCCGGGCGTGGGAATGGCGCTTCCCAAGCGGTACACGGCGAGCAGCAGCAGGGTGAAGACAATCTTCCGCCTCAGGTCCGGAATCCGGAACGCGTCGCGGAAGGCGCGGAGCATTTACTCCGCCTTCTCGGCAGTCTCGCTGGCAGCTTCGGGGAGCACGACCCGGCCGCCGGCCGCTTCCACGGCCTGAATGGCGGCCGCGCTCGCGGCGTCGACGTGCACCGTCACGGCGCGGGTGAGTTCACCGGTCGCCAGCAGCTTGACGGGGCTGTTCTTGCGGCGCACCAGACCGGCCAGCTCCAGGGAGGCGCGGTCGAAGGTGTCCCCTTCGAGGGCGGCCAGCTGCGAGAGCTTGACGATCTCGTAGGTGGTGCCGACGTTGTTGAAACCACGCTTGGGCAGGCGGGCGATCAGGCGGCTGCGGCCCCCTTCGAAGAAGGCCCCCTTGCCGGCGCCGCTGCGGGCTTTCTGGCCCTTGTGACCACGGCCGGCAGTCTTGTCGGTCCCGCCGGGGCCACGGCCCACGCGCTTGCGGTTCTTGCGGCTGCCGGCGTGCGGCTTGAGCTCGTGGAGTTTCATTCCTGCACCTCCAGCAGATGCTGAACGGTCTTGACCATGCCGCGCAGGGCGGGCGTGTCATTGACTTCGCGGCTGTCGCCGATCTTCTTGAGACCCAGCGCCTTGACCGTGTTCACCTGGTAACCAGGGCGGCCGATGACGCTGCGCTTGAGGGTAATCTTCACTGCGCGCCTCCTGCGGTCTGCGCCGGCGCCTCGGTGCCGCGCAGGGCGCGGACCTGCTTGGCGGTGCGCAGGTTCTTGAAGCCGTCGAACACGGCGTAAGCCACGTTCACCTTGTTGCGGCTGCCGAGTTCCTTCGAGAGCATGTTGGTGATGCCCGCGAGTTCGGCGATGGAACGGGGCACGGTACCCGCGATCACGCCCGTACCGGGGCTGGCGGGCTTCAGCAGCACGCGGCTCGTGCTGTTCACACCCACGATGTCGTGGGGAATCGTGCCGTTCTCGACGGGCACGCTGATCATGTTCTTGCGGGCGATCGCCTTGGCCTTCTCGATGGCGACCGGCACTTCCTTAGCCTTGCCGATCCCCATGCCCACGCGACCGTTGCGGTCACCCAGGATCACGAGCGCGGCGAAGCGGAAACGGCGTCCGCCCTGGTAGGTCTTGGAGGTGCGGTTGACGAACAGCATCTTCTCTTCGAATTCGCTGCTCTCACGCTCCGCGTTGCGGTCGTTACGACGATTAAAAGTCAAGGCCACCCTCCCGCGCCGCGTCTGCGAGCGCCTTCACGCGTCCGTGGTAACGGTACGCCCCACGGTCAAAAACGACCTTCGTGACACCCTTGGCGGTGGCGGCTTCGGCCAGGGCCTTGCCCACAGCGGCCGCAGTGTCGGTCTTGGTGCCCGTCTTGACGGCGGCGCTGCTGGCCGAGGCCAGGGTCACGCCCTTGCTGTCGTCGATGATCTGGGCGTAGATGTGCTTGCTGGAGCGGAACACGCTGAGGCGCGGACGCTCGGCAGCAGCCACGCGGACCTTGCGGCGGGTGCGCAGCTTGCGGCGGACGGTCGTCTGTGCGGACATTATTTCTTCCCTTTCCCGCCGGTGGCACCGGCCTTACCAGCCTTGAGGGCGATCTGCTCGCCGACGAAGCGCACACCCTTGCCGTGGTAGGCGTCGGGCTTGCGCACCTTGCGGACATTTGCCGCCACCTGACCGACGAGCTGCTTGTCGATGCCGCTCACGTCGATACGGGTGGGTTCAGGCACGGTGAAGCTCACGCCGGCGGGCGGCTCAATCACGACCGGGTGGCTGTAGCCGATGGTCAGTTCGAGGTTCTTGCCCGCGAGGCGCGCACGGTAACCCACGCCGCGCAGCTCGAGGTTGATGGTGAAGCCGTCCGACACGCCCTTGACCGCGTTGGCGACCAGGGTACGGGTCAGGCCGTGCAGGGCACGGTGGCGCTGGGCGTCGCTGGGACGCTCGACGAGCAGCTGCTCGCCGTCCTGGCGCACGGTCAGCTCGTTGTTGTAGGGCACCGTCAGTTCGCCCTTGGGGCCCTTGACCTTGAACATGCCGGCCTGGGCGTTCACGGTCACGCCGCTGGGCACAGCGATGGGTTGTCTACCGATACGGGACATAATGTCCTCCTTGGTCAGAACTCTGGATTACCAGAGAACGCAGATGACTTCGCCGCCTACACCCTGCTTGCGGGCTTCGCGGTCGGGAAGCAGGCCACGGCTCGTCGACACGACGGCCAGGCCCAGGCCACGCTGCACGCGCGGCAGGTTGTCGGCGCTCACGTAGGCGCGGCGGCCGGGGCGGGAGATGCGCTCGATGTGCTTGATGACCTGCTCACGCTTGGCACCGTACTTCAGGGTGACGCGCAGCACATCGAACTTCTCGCCTTCGGGGCGCAGGCGCTCGACGCTCTGGACGTAGCCTTCCTGCACGAGCAGCTTGGCGAGCTGCTCCTTGAATTTGGAGGCCGGGATGTTGACGGTCTCCTTGTGGGTACGCGTCGCGTTGCGAATGCGCGTGAGCATGTCCGCGATGGGATCACTCAACATGTTGCCTCCATGGGCATGTTGGCGGGAGCAGGGAACTGCCCCGGCGGGTGGCCTGGTCCCGGACAAGGCCGGCAACCAGGCACGCTTCTTCCCTCGAATGTGGGTCCCAATGGGACGCTTCTTCTGTTGGGTCTATTCCACACACCGGACGATGACTGGTCAACAAGATCAGTTCGTATCCGGGGGGCCTGCACGAGTCCTGCCGCAACCGGGGCGGCAGGGAGGTCATCTTACCAGCTGCTCTTCTTCACGCCGGGCAGTTCGCCCTTGTGCGCCATCTCGCGGATGCAGATGCGGCACATGCCGAAGAAGCGGTAGTAGCCACGGGCGCGGCCACAGCGTGAGCAGCGGTTGTAGTTCTGCACGGCAAACTTGTGGCCGCGCTCCGCCTTGACAACTTTCGAGGTGTTCGCCATAGCACTCGTCCTTACTTGCGGAAGGGAAGACCCATCGCCTGGAGCAGCGCGCGGGCTTCTTCGTCGGTCTTCGCGGTGGTCACGATGGTGATGTCCATCCCGCGCACCTTGTCCACCATATCATAGGTGATTTCCGGGAAGATCAGCTGCTCGCGGATGCCGAGGTTGTAGTTGCCACGGCCGTCGAACGCGTTGGGGTTGATCCCGCGGAAATCGCGGATGCGGGGCAGGCCGATGTTGATCAGCTTTTCGAGGAACACGTACATGCGCTCGTTGCGCAGCGTGACCTTGATGCCCACGGGCATGCCCTGACGCAGCTTGAAGTTGCTGATGCTCTTCTTGGCCTTGGTGACGATCGGCTTCTGAAGGGTGATCAGGCCCAGTTCCTTGGCCGCCTTGTCGATGGCCTTGCTGTCTTCCTTGCTGCTGCCCAGACCCTCGTTGACGACGATCTTCTCGATGCGGGGCACGGCCATCACGCTGGAGTAGCCGAACTGCTGCATGAGCTGCGGGCGGACCTGCTCGTTGTACTTCTGCTTGAGCTGCTGCATGTTGCCTCGTTTCGGGCGGACGGGTCGCCCAGGTCACGCGCGGGGCGTGACCCTGAATGTCAGTCGATGACCTTGCCGCTGCCGACCGCGACGCGGACCTTCTTGCCGTCCACGATCTGCTTGCGGATGCGCGTGGCCTTGCCGGTCTCGGGGTCGACGATGGCGACCTTGCTGGCGTGCAGGGCCAGCTCGCGCCGCTCCTGGCCGCCCTGGGGGTTGGCCGGGCTGGGCTTGACGTTCTTGGTGATGACGTTCACGCCTTCCACGACGACTTTCTGGTCGCGCGGCAGGGCGAGCAGCACCTTGCCGGTCTGGCCGCGGTGCTTGCCGCTCAGGACGATGACGGTGTCACCCTTCTTGACGTGCAGCTTGTCGTTGTGGTGGCTACCTGCGCTGGGACGGGGCATTACAGCACCTCCGGGGCCAGCGACACGATCTTCATGAAGCGGCGGTCGCGCAGTTCGCGGGCGACCGGCCCGAAGACGCGGGTGCCGCGGGGCTCGCCCTGGTTGTTGATGATGACGGCGGCGTTCTTGTCGAAGCGGATGGTGCTGCCGTCGGCACGCTTGATGGCGTGACTGGTGCGCACGACCACGGCCTTGACCACGTCGCCGGCCTTGACGGCGCCGCGCGGAGCGGCGTCCTTGACGCTGGCGACGATGATGTCACCCACGTGGGCGTAGCGCTTGTTGCCGCCGCCCCCGGTCGTCAGGCCCTTGCCGCCGATGCCGCTGTTCAGCACACGGATGCACATGATCTCGCGCGCGCCGCTGTTGTCCGCCACGTCCAGGCGGGATTGGGGCATGATCATGCTTCGCCTCCGGCCAGTTCAGTCTCGACAGCGGTGGTCTCAATGCCGCGCGGACGCTCGATCAGCTTGGTGACCTTCCAGGTCTTGGTCTTGCTGATGGGGCGCACGGCGATGATCTCGACGCGGTCACCGATCTTGTACTCGTTGTTCTCGTCGTGGGCCGCGTACTTGTGGCTGCGGGTCACGACCTTGCCGTACAGGGGGTGAGCGAAGCGGCGCTCGACCTTGACGCTGACCGTCTTGTCGGCCTTGTCGCTCACCACGACGCCCGTAAAGGTCTTCTTCATGCCTGCTCTCCCTTGCCCAGCTCGGTCCGGATGGTGTTGAGCTGAGCCACTTCACGGCGGAGCTGCCGGACGCGGTGCGGCTGGGCCAGGTTGCCCATGGCGGCCTGGAAGCGCAGCTCCATCAGTTCCTTCTTGCGGTTCTCGATTTCCTTGTCGAAATCGGCAGCCGGCAGGTTACGCATTTCACTGGGCTTCATCGTAGACCTCGCGCTTGACCATCTTGGTCTGGATGGGCAGCTTGTGACCGGCGAGGCGGAAGGCTTCCTTGGCCTGCTCCTCGGTCACGCCGGAAACCTCGAACATCACGCGGCCCGGCTTCACGACGCTCACCCAGTACTCCACGGCGCCCTTCCCCTTACCCATTCGGGTTTCGGCGGGCTTCTTGGTCACGGGCTTGTCGGGGAAGATGCGGATGTAGATCTTACCGCCGCGGCGGAAGTGACGGCTCATCACGATGCGGCAGGCCTCAATCTGGTTGCTCTTGATCCAGGCAGGCTCCAGCGCGATCAGACCGAAGTCGCCGAAGGCCACGTAGTCGCCGCCCTTGGTGTCGCCGGTCATGCGGCCGCGGTGCTGCTTACGGAATTTGGTGCGCTTCGGGAGAAGCATCATTCACCTCCGGTGCGCCGGCGGGCGGTAGGACGACGGCGGTTGGGACGGTCGCCCTCACCCTGACGGCGCTCGTTGTCACGGCGCTGCGGGCGGGCGAAGGTTTCGGTCTTGCCGCCGATCACTTCACCGTTGAACACCAGGACCTTGATGCCCAGGATGCCGTAGGTGGTGCGGGCCAGCGCGGTACCGTAGTCGATGTCGGCGCGCAGGGTGTGCAGGGGCACGCGGCCTTCGAGGACCTTCTCGGTGCGGGCCTGCTCGGCGCCGCCGAGGCGGCCCGACAGGACCACCTTGACGCCGCGGGCGCCCGACTCCATCACGCGCTGCGCAGCCTGCTTCATGGCGCGGCGGAACGCGAAACGGCGCTCGATCTGCTCGGCGATGCGCAGGGCCACCAGGGGCGCGCTGATGTTGGGGTTGGGGATCTCGGCGACGTTCACGGCCACCGTTCCCGCCGACACCAGACGCTCGATGTCGCCGCGCAGCTCCTTGATGCTCTCGCCGCCCTTGCCGATCACGATGCCCGGCTTGGCCGCGCTGATGATCACGTTGACCTGCTGGCCAGCGCGCTCGATCTCGACGCGGGCGATGCCGGCGGCCGACAGCTTCTTGTCGACGAGCTTGCGGATCTTCTCGTCTTCCTTGAGCAGGCCGGCGTACTGCTTCTTGCCGGCGTACCAGCGGCTGTTCCAGCCACGGGTGATGCCCAGGCGGAAGCCGTTGGGGTTGATCTTGTTACCCATTACTTGCTCCCCTTGCGGCCAGCTTCGCGCTCGCCCACGACGATGGTGATGTGGCTGGTGCGCTTCTTGATGATGTTCGCGCTGCCGCGCGCCCGAGGAATCAGGCGCTTGAGGGTCGGGCCGGCGTCCACGTAGGCCGCCGTGATGACGAGGCGGTCTTCGAGCATCTCGTCGTTGTGCAGCGCGTTGTGCTTGGCGCTGTTGAGCACCTTGGCGACAGGCTCGCTGGCCGCGCGGGGGATGAAGCGCAGCAGGTCTTCGGCGTCACGCACCGACTTGCCACGGATTACGTCGACCACGAGACGCACCTTGCGGGGGCTGATGCGGACGTACTTCGCCACGGCGTAGCCGGGACGGCGCAGCTTGACCTGCTGCTTGCGCTGCTTCTTGTTGCGGAAGGCGGGCGCGGCGTTGGTATCGGCAGGAGCGGTCATTTCTTCTTGCTCCCCTTGGCGTTCTTGTCCGCGCCGTGACCGCGGTAGCTGCGGGTGGGCGAGAACTCGCCGAGCTTGTGGCCGATCATCTGCTCGTTCACGAACACCGGCACGTGCTGCTTGCCGTTGTGAACCGCGATGGTGTGACCGATCATCTCGGGCACGATGGTGGAGCGGCGGCTCCAGGTCTTGATGACGCGCTTGGTCTTGGCGTCGTTCTGGGCGTCCACCTTCTTCAGGAGGTGGTCATCCACGAACGGCCCTTTTTTGAGGCTACGGGGCATGTCTCCCCTCCTTACTTCCCGCCGCGGCGGGTGATGATGAAGCGGTCGCTGACCTTCCGCTTACGGCGGGTCTTGAGACCCTTGCTGGGCTGACCCCAGGGGCTGACCGGCGTGCGGCCCGCGCTCGTGCGGCCTTCACCGCCGCCGTGTGGGTGGTCCACCGGGTTCATGGCGCTGCCGCGCTGATGCGGCTTCTGCCCGAGCCAGCGGCTGCGGCCGGCCTTACCGATCACGATGTTCTTGTGCTCGGCGTTGCCCACGGCACCCAGGGTGGCGTAGCACTCGCTGTGGATGCGGCGAAGCTCGCCGCTGGGCAGGCGCACGATCACGTAGTCGCTTTCCTTGCCCTGCACCTGCACGCTGGTACCGGCGCTGCGGGCCAGCTGCGCGCCCTTACCGGGCACGAGTTCCAGCGCGTGGACCACGGCGCCCACCGGCACGAAGCGCAGCGGCAGGGCGTTGCCCAGGCGCGGCTCGGCCTCGGGGCCGGCGTTCACGGTCGCGCCCACGACCAGGCCTTCGGGGGCCAGGATGTAGCGCTTCTCGCCGTCGGCGTAGTGCAGCAGGGCGATGCGGGCGCTGCGGTTGGGATCGTACTCGATGGCGGCGACCTTGGCGGTCACGCCCGCCTTGTCACGGCGCTTGAAGTCGATGATGCGGTACAGGCGCTTGTGACCGCCGCCGATGAAGCGGCTGGTGATGCGTCCACGGTTGTTGCGGCCACCCGTCTTGGGCAGGGCTTCGGTCAGCGCCTTCTCGGGGCGCTTCTTGGTCAGTCCGCTGAAATCCGCCGTCGTCATCTGGCGACGCGACGGGGTATAGGGACGATATTTCTTGACGGCCATGTCTCAGATCTCCTTAGGCCTGGCCTTCGAGGGCAGCGATGGTCTGGCCGTCGGCGAGGCGGACGATGGCCTTCTTGCGGTCGGCACGCACGCCGAAGAAACGGCCCACGCGCTTGCGCTTGCCGGGCACGTTCATGGTGCTGATCCCGACAACCTTCACGTCGAACGCCTTCTGCACGGCGTTCTTGATCTCGGTCTTGGTGGCCTTGGGGCTCACCCAGAAGGAGTACACGCCGCGTTCCATGCCGGCGTAGGCCTTCTCGCTGATGACCGGAGCCTGAATGATGTCGTAGTGGCTCATGCTTGCGCCTCCCCTTCTTCGTCGGCCACTTCGAGGGCGGCCGCGTCGATCACCAGGCGGTCGTGACGCAGGATGTCGTAGGCGTTGATGCCGGCGACGGGCAGCACGCTGACCCAGGGTACGTTGCGGGCGGCCTGACGGGCCTGCACGTCGTCGGTGACGATCAGGACCTTCTCGGTACCGTCCATGCCGTTCTGCGCGGCCCAGGCGACGAAGCCCTTGGTCTTGCCGTCGAGGCCGAAGCCGTCGACCGCGATGAGCTTGCCGGTCTGCTGACGGTCGGCCAGCGCCATCGCGAGGCCCAGCTGACGCACCTTGCGGGGCAGCGTGAAGCCGTAGCTGCGGGGCTTGGGGCCGAAGGCCACGCCGCCGCCCACGAAGGTCGGGACGGTGCGGTCGCCGTGGCGAGCGTTACCGGTGCCCTTCTGGGAGAACATCTTCTTGCCGGTGCGGGCCACCTGCGCGCGGGTCTTGGTGCTCGCGGTGCCGCGGCGGCGGCTGGCGAGCTGCCAGGTCACGACGTCGTGCAGCACGCCCACATTCACTTCGGGCAGTTCGAGGTCGATCTGACGACCACCGTTCTGGCCGATCACGTTGATCTGCGCCATTGTCTTACTTGCCTCCCTTGGCAGCCTGGCGCAGCACGACGAGTCCGCCGTTCGCCCCGGGGATCGCACCCTTGACGAGAATCAGGTTCTCGTCGGCGCGGATCTCCACGACTTCCAGGTTCTGGACGGTCACGCGGTCCATGCCCATGTGACCGGCCATGCGCTTGCCCTTGTACACGCGGCCGGGCGTCTTGCGCTGGCCGATCGAGCCGGGGCGGCGGTGCCACTTCTTCGAGCCGTGGCTCGCGGGACCACCCTTGAAGTTCCAGCGCTTCATGACGCCCTGGAAGCCCTTACCCTTGCTGGTGCCGGTCGCGTCGATCTTCTCGCCTTCGGCGAAGATGTCCACGTTCACGGTGTCGCCTTCGGGAGCGAAGCCGCGGAACTCACGCAGGAAGCGCACGGGCGAAACGCCGGCCTTCTTGAAGTGGCCCATCGCGGGGCTGTTCACGCGCTTCTCGCTCTTGGGCAGGTAGCCGATCTGCACGGCTTCGTAGCCGTCGGTCTGCTTGCTCTTGCGCTGCACGACCGGGCAGGGGCCCGCCAGCACGACCGTCACGGGAACGGCGCGGTCGCCCTTCCAGATCTGGGTCATGCCGATCTTGGTGCCGAGGATGCCCTTCATGCGCGGCCCCCGACGGTCTTGATCTCGATGTCCACACCGGTCGGCAGGTCCAGGGTCATCAGGCTGTCGATGGTCTTCTTGGTGGGGTTCATGATGTCCACCAGACGGTTGTGGGTGCGGATCTCGAAGTGCTCGCGGCTGTCCTTGTTTACGAAGGGCGAACGCAGCACGCAGAAGCGGCGGATGCGGGTAGGGAGGGGCACGGGGCCGCTCACGTCCGCGCCGGTGCGGCGCACGGTGTCCACGATCTTGCTGGCGGACTGGTCGAGCGCCTTGTGGTCAAAGCCACGCAGTTTGATACGGATCTTCGGGGCAACCATGACTATTACTCCAGGACCTTGGAGACGACGCCGGCGCCGACGGTGCGGCCACCTTCGCGGATGGCGAAGCGCAGGCCTTCTTCCATGGCGATGGGCTTGATCAGCTCGACGACGAAGGTCACGTTGTCGCCGGGCATCACCATTTCCACGCCCTCGGCCAGTTCCACGATGCCGGTCACGTCCGTCGTGCGGAAGTAGAACTGCGGGCGGTACCCGCCGAAGAACGCGCTGTGACGGCCGCCTTCGTCCTTCGAGAGCACGTAGACGCTGGCCTCGAACTTGGTGTGGGGCTTGATGCTGCCGGGCTTGGCCAGCACCTGGCCACGCTCGACGTCGTCACGCGCCACGCCACGCAGCAGAACACCGACGTTGTCGCCGGCCATGCCGCTGTCGAGCAGCTTGCGGTGCATTTCGATGCCGGTGACGGTGGTCTTCTTGGTGTCGCGCAGGCCGACGATTTCGACTTCGTCCTGCACCTTGACGGTGCCGCGTTCCACGCGGCCCGTGGCGACGGTGCCGCGGCCGGTGATGGTGAACACGTCTTCGACGGGCATCAGGAAGGTCTTGTCGGTGGCGCGCTCGGGGGTGGGGATGTAGCTGTCGACGGCGTCGAGCAGTTCCCAGATGCGGTCGACCCACTGGTTTTCGCCGCGGGCGGTCTTGGGGTTGGCCTGAAGGGCCTCGAGGGCCTGCAGGGCGCTGCCCTTGACGACGGGGAGGTCGTCACCGGGGAACTCGTACTTGCTCAGGAGTTCGCGCACTTCCATTTCGACGAGCTCGAGGAGCTCTTCGTCATCGACCATGTCGACCTTGTTCATGAACACGACGACGTAGGGCACGCCGACCTGACGGGCGAGCAGGATGTGCTCGCGGGTCTGGGGCATGGGGCCGTCGGCGCTGGACACGACGAGGATGGCGCCGTCCATCTGGGCCGCGCCGGTGATCATGTTCTTGACGTAGTCGGCGTGACCGGGGCAGTCCACGTGGGAGTAGTGGCGGGTGGGGGTGTTGTACTCAACGTGCGCGGTGTTGATGGTGATGCCGCGGGCCTTTTCTTCGGGGGCCTTGTCGATCTGGTCGTAGGCGAGCTTTTCGACGGTGGGGTCGGAAGCGGCGGCGGTGAAGGTGATGGCGGCCGTCAGGGTGGTCTTGCCGTGGTCGACGTGCCCGATGGTGCCCACGTTCACGTGCGGCTTCGTGCGCTCAAACGTTCCTTTTGCCATGATTCTAACTCCCTCCAAGAGGTGGACATGCACGCAAAAACGCCCCTTTGATCGGGCTTCCCCCGCGCATCCCGCAGGGTTTTGGTGGCAATCCACATTGGGTTGATTCTCGCCAGGGCGGTGTCCCGCCGTGCTGGCACGTTGCGCCGCGTTTACAGCCGCGCACCGACTTGTCAGGGTACTATAAATTCGTTACGGGAGCAAGTCCGGCCACGCCCGGGCCTCTCCCCTCCCCTGTGGGAGCGGCTGGCCCGAGCGCTGCCTAGCGGCTCAGATACGCCTGCACGTCGCGGTCGAACGCCCCGATCAGCATGACGATGCCCAGGACCGTACCGAAGGGAAAGATCACCAGACTGAGTACCCCGATCACGATGCTCGACACGCGCCCCCAGCGCTTGCCGTCCAGAACGGCCTGCCGGGTCAGCGCCAGCCACAGCACGAGCAGTGCAGTGAAGAAGAACGTGGTCCACAACACGGCGTTCATCTGCTCGGGGGCCAGTTGGATAGGTGCCGTGCCGGTCAGGCGACTGGATTCCAGCAGCGCTTCGTTCAGGGTGCCGCCGGAAAAGGGCAGGGTCAGCAGCGAAACGGCCCAGTAGATCAGCCCGATCAGCAGCGGAATGTTCAGGAAGGCCAGGCGGGCAGGCCGGGGCAGGCCAGGTTTGGGAGCAGGCACGGTCATCTGCCCCAGCGTAGCGCCCGGAGACCACATGGCCCTGACCTATAAACGAAACCCCCGGCGCAGGGGCCGGGGGAATTCGCAGGAGGCAGAGGACGAACCCTGCCCACCGAACTTACTTCTTCATCAGCTGCTGCGCGAGGTTGTTGGGAACCTGGCTGTAGTGATCGAAGAACATCGAGTAGCTGGCACGGCCCTGGGTCATGGAGCGCATGTCGGTCGCGTAACCGAACATTTCGCTCAGCGGCACGAAGGCGCGCACGATCTGGGCGTTGCCGCGGGCTTCCATGCCCTGGATCTGGCCACGGCGGCTGTTCAGGTCGCCGATGATGTCGCCCATGAAGTCGTCAGGCACGGTGACTTCGACGCGCATTACGGGTTCCAGGATGGCCGGAGCGCCCTTCTGGACGGCTTCCTTGAGGGCCATGCTGCCGGCGATCTTGAACGCCATTTCCGAGGAGTCCACTTCGTGGTAGCTGCCGTCGTACAGGCTGACCTTCATGTCCACGACCGGGAAGCCCAGCATGGGGCCGCTCTGCATGGCTTCTTCGATACCCTTCTGGGCCGGCCCGATGAACTCGCGGGGCACGGTGCCGCCCACCACGGTGTTCTCGAAGATGAAGCCCGCGCCGGGTTCCAGCGGCTCCGCCTTGATCTTCACGTGGCCGAACTGACCACGGCCACCCGACTGGCGCACGAACTTGCCTTCCACGTCCACGGGACGGGTGATGGTTTCACGGTAGGCCACCTGGGGCGCGCCCACGTTGGCGTCCACCTTGTACTCGCGCTTGAGGCGGTCCACCAGAATTTCCAGGTGCAGCTCGCCCATGCCCGAGATCGTGGTCTGGCCCGACTCCTGGTCGGACTCGACGCGGAAGGTGGGGTCTTCTTCGGCGAGCTTCTGGAGGCCCACGCCCATCTTTTCCTGGTCGGCCTTGGTCTTGGGCTCGATGGCGAGCTTGATGACCGGCTCGGGCACGTCGATGCTCTCGAGCAGCACGTGGTCGTCGCCGTCACCGATCAGGGTGTTGCCGGTGCCCGCGTCCTTCAGGCCGATCACGGCGCCCAGTTCGCCGGCCTTCAGCTCGGTCACTTCTTCGCGGCTGTTGGCGTGCATCTTCAGCAGACGGCCCACGCGCTCGCGCTTGTCCTTGCTCGCGTTGTACACGTAGCTGCCCGACTGCATGGTGCCCGAGTAGATACGCACGAAGGTCAGGCGGCCCACGTAGGGGTCGGCCATGATCTTGAACGCCAGACCGGCCAGCTTGCCTTCGGGATCGGCGGGGAACTCGCGGGTTTCCTCGCTGTCTTCCAGGGTGCCGCGGATGGCGGGCACTTCCAGGGGGCTGGGCAGGTAGTCGATCACGGCGTCGAGCAGCAGCTGCACGCCCTTGTTCTTCAGCGCGCTGCCGCACAACACCGGGAAGATCTTCTTCTCGATGGTGCCCTTGCGGATGGCGGCGACGAGTTCCTCGACGCTGGGCTCTTCGCCCTCGAGGTACTTCATCATCAGGTCTTCGTCGACTTCGGCGGCCGCTTCGATCAGCGCGGCGCGCATCTCGGTCACCTTGTCCGCGTACTCGGCCGGAACGTCGCTTTCGGCAATGTCGGTGCCCAGGTCGTTGGTGTAGGTGTAGGCGCGCTGGCGCACGATGTCGATGATGCCCTTGAACTCGCTTTCCTGGCCCATCGGGTACTGGATGGGCGCGGGAATCGCGCCGAGGCGTTCACGGATGTCGTTGAGCACGAGTTCGAAGCTCGCGCCGGTCTTGTCCATCTTGTTCGAGAACGCGATGCGGGGCACGCCGTAACGGTCGGCCTGACGCCACACGGTCTCGGACTGCGGCTCGACGCCCTGGCTGGAGTCGAACACGGCGACGGCGCCGTCGAGCACGCGCATGCTGCGCTCGACTTCGATGGTGAAGTCCACGTGGCCGGGCGTGTCGATGATGTTGACGACGTATTCCTGGTCGGTGCCGCTGCGCTTCCACTTGGCGGTGGTGGCGGCCGCCGTGATGGTGATGCCGCGCTCGCGCTCCTGCTCCATCCAGTCCATGGTCGCCGCGCCGTCGTGCACTTCGCCGATGTTGTGGGTCCGGCCGGTGTAGTACAGGATGCGCTCGGTGGTGGTGGTCTTGCCGGCGTCGATGTGCGCGGCAATCCCGATGTTACGGAAGTGGGTCAGATAGCTCTGGGCTTTGGTGGTCATAGGACTCCCTGATTGTGCCGGATGAAGTGTCTCTTCACCGTCAGTTCTGCACGGTAGGCCGGCGGTCGTGGACGTGAGTTGGACGGCAGGGGGTCCCTACCGTCCGGTTCAAGCGGCTCGCCGAGTTCCCCGGGCCGCACAGTTCATTTCGCTGCGCATCAAGTCGGAAGAGCGCCGCTCGCTGCTCCACTTCACGAACTGTGCCGTCGTCCCGTCTCGCTCTGCGCGGGCGCTTGGGGCCGGTGGCCCCAGGACCGGGGGATTACCAGCGGTAGTGCGCGTAGGCGCGGTTAGCTTCCGCCATGCGCTCCACGTCGTCTTTCTTCTTGATGGCGCCGCCACGGCCCTGCGCGGCGTCCATGATCTCGCCGGCGAGGCGCTCGATGGCGGTGCGCTCGGGACGGCCGTCCACGGCGCCGATCATCCAGCGCAGGGTCAGGCTCTGCTGGCGGCGGGGGCCGACTTCGACGGGCACCTGGTAGGTGCTGCCGCCGACGCGGCGGCTGCGCACTTCCACGCGGGGCTTGACGTTGTCGTAGGCCTGCTTGAAGACCTTGAGGGGCTCCTGGCCGGTCTTGTCCTGCACGAGGCGCATGGCCCCGTAGAAGATGCGGCTGGCAAGGTTCTTCTTGCCGTCTTCCATGATGCGGTTGATGATCGCGCTGACGAGCACGTCCTGGTAGACCAGGTCCGGCTGGACGGGGCGCACTTCTGCTTGGCGGCGACGTGCCATGGTGGACTCCTTGAAAAAGCGCCGTGATTCAGGCGCGGATGATGAAGTGCATTGGCATCACCCCTCGGGGCGTGGCCCTGGACGGGCGGCACGCGGGACCGCAGTCACCGCGCGCCGCCGCCCCACTTATTTCTTCTTCGCGCCCGCGGCGGCAGCGCCGGCCTTGGGCTTCTTGGTGCCGTACTTGGAACGGCTCTTGTTGCGGTTCTTGACGCCCTGGGTGTCGAGGCTGCCGCGAACGATGTGGTAGCGCACGCCGGGGAGGTCCTTCACACGGCCGCCGCGGATCAGCACGACGCTGTGCTCCTGGAGGTTATGACCTTCGCCGGGGATGTAGGCGGTCACTTCGAAGCCGCTGCTGAGGCGCACGCGGGCGATCTTACGGAGCGCCGAGTTGGGCTTCTTGGGGGTGGTGGTCTTGACGACCGTGCACACGCCGCGGCGGAAGGGGCTGCCCTTGAGGGCCGGAACCTTGCTCTTCTTCTGAAGGACCGTGCGGCCCTTGCGGAGCAGTTGCTGGGTGGTGGGCAGAGGAAATCACTCCTGTCTTTCTGAATTCCCAGGCCGCGCCTGTCGGTCACGGTCCGGGTGGGGCCGCCCACACGTATGGGGCGGACGAGGGCTGGCTGTGAACAGCGGCCGCCGGAAAGCGGCTGCGGAGGTGATCGGCGCGCGGGAAGCCTGAACAGCCGGAGGGCCCGCGAACCTGCCGATGGACACGCCCCTGGTGCAGCCCTGGACCGGGACAGTGTTCAACCTTTGCAGTTTAGCCTACGCGGGGCAAGACGCGCAAGGCGATCAGTCGCCGACCGCCACCACGCGGGCTTCGCCTTCGGGGCCGACCCACAGCCGCGCCGCGCCGAAACGCAGCGGCAGCGTCAGGGTGACCAGATAGGCCTGCTGGGGGCCAGGCATCTCCGCGACATTCAGGGGCGTGCGCGGCGCGGCCACGAGGCGGTAGTGTCCCGGCTGGTCCGGCAGGGCGTCGTACACGTAGGCCCCCCGGCGCTGCGGCGGGGTGAGATGCTCGTCGAAGCCGCCGGCCAGGGCGTTGGGAGGCTCGGCCTCGGACCGGGTGTCGAGCCACACGTGCAGGGCCTCGAGCTGTTCCTCGGAGGCCAGGGCCGCCTCCGGCACGGTGGAGTCGCCCGCCGCCAGGAACTGCGCGAGGTGACCCGCCCCGTCGGCGGCGAACCAGTCGAACTCCACGTCGCGGATCTCCTCGCGGGTCAGCGGGGTGTGGGTGCCGGGAAGGTGGCCCGGTCGGCTCACGCGCCCCCGCTCCGCAGCGCCTCGGAGACGACCTCACGGGCCTCGTCCATGACCTGTTTCAGGTGGTCCGCCCCCCGGAAGCTCTCGGCGTAGATCTTGTAGACGTCCTCGGTGCCGCTGGGCCGGGCGGCGAACCAGGCCTGGTCGGTCGTGACCTTCAGGCCGCCGATGGGCTCGCCGTTGCCGGGCGCGCGGGTCAGGCGCGCGGTGATGGGGTCGCCGCCCAGCGTGGTCGCGGTGACCTGTTCGGGGCTGAGGCTGCCCAGGATCTTCTTCTGCTCGGCGTTGGCGGGGGCGTCCTGGCGGTCGTAGGCGGTCTCGCCGTAACGCGCGGTGAGGTCGGCGAAGCGCTGCGAGGGCGTCTTGCCCGTCTTGGCGGTCATCTCAGCGGCGAGCAGACCGGGAATCAGGCCGTCCTTGTCGGTGCTCCAGGGGCGGCCGTCCATGCTCAGGAAGCTCGCGCCCGCCGACTCCTCGCCGCCGAAGCCGAAGGAGCCGTCTTGCAGCCCTTCGACGAAATACTTGAAGCCCACCGGCACCTCGACGACCCGCCGGCCGATGCCCGCCCCCACCCGGTCGATCAGGGCGCTGGACACCAGCGTCTTGCCGATGGCGGCGTCGGCGCGCCAGCCGGGGCGGTTCTGGAACAGGTACTCGATCATGACCGCGAGGTAGTGGTTGGGGTTCATCAGGCCGTCCGGGGTGACGATACCGTGGCGGTCGGCATCCGGATCGTTCCCGATGGCGACGTCGAAGTCGTCTTTGAGGCGCAGCAGGCCCGCCATCGCGTAGGGACTGGAGCAGTCCATGCGGATCTTGCCGTCGCGGTCCACGCTCATGAAGGCGAAGCGCGGGTCCACGACCTCATTGACGATGTGCAGGTTCAGGCCGTAGCGCGCCTGGATGGCTTCCCACACCGGCAGGCTCGCGCCGCCCAGCGGGTCCACCCCGATCTTCACGCCGCTCTGCTTGATGGCGTCCAGGTCAATCACCTGCGGCAGGCCTTCGACGTAGGGGGTGATGAAATCGAAGGAGTCGAGCGCGGCCATCGCGTCGGCCAGGGGCACCCGCTTGACGTCCTTCAGGCCTCCTTGCAGCAGGTCGTTGGCGCGCGCCTGCACCACCCTGGTCACGTCGGTGTCGGCGGGGCCGCCCGAAGGGGGGTTGTACTTGAAGCCGCCGTCCTGCGGGGGATTATGGCTGGGCGTGATGACGATGCCGTCGGCCGCGCCTCCCTGCCCGGCCGCGTTGTGCTTCAGGATCGCGTGACTGACCAGGGGCGTGGGCGTGAAGGTGCCGGGCTGGGCGCGCACCTGCACCCCGTTGGCGACGAGCACCTGGAGGGCCGTCATCCAGGCGGGTTCGGACAGGGCGTGGGTGTCCAGGCCCATGTACAGCGGCCCGGTGATGCCCGCCCCGGCGCGGTGTTCGGCCACCGCCTGCGCGACGGCCAGGATGTGCGCCTCGTTGAAGCTCGCGCTGCCGGAGGTGCCCCGGTGCCCGCTGGTCCCGAAGGCCACGCGCTGGGCAGGCACGGCCGGGTCGGGGCGCAGTTCGTAGTACTGGGCCACCAGTTGGGGAATGTTGGTCAGCAGGCGTTGGGGAGCGGGTTTACCGGCCAGGTCGCTGAGGGTCATGCCCCAGTGTACGCACGCGCCCGGCGACACGGGCCGGACGTGTTCAGTCACGTTTTCTTGAGGTGTGGCCCTGCTACCCTTGAGCCATGCGCGAATTCCTCAACGACTGGTGGCGGCTGATCAAGCTGACGGTCGCCACGCTGGCGATTCCGGTGGCGCTGTGGCTGCTGCTGGTGTGGGCTGGCGTGCTGCGCTGAGGGCAACCCCAGCCGTCCGCTGCGGGCAGCACTTCCTGGGTCCGGCAGAGGGCCCCGGGACCGCCGGACCCGCGTTGTGTTCTGCCGTTCTGCACGAAAGTCCCGGCCCCGGCCCCGTTCCCCCGGCCGGTGACGCGTCTGGAAGTGCTCCCAGACGCCGCCGCCGCCGGGACCGTGTTACGGTCGGGGCATGACCAAACGGCCGAGGGGCGAAGGGTTCACGCAGAGTTTCGAGCACGCGCTGGTCTTGCCGACCGCGCGCGTCACCGAGGAAGCGGCGCTGGCCGCCAGCAGGTTCATGGGCCTGGGCGACAAGAACGCCGTGGACGGAGCGGGCACGGAAGCCATGCGCGAGGTCCTGAACACCCTGGACATCCGGGGCACGGTGGTCATCGGTGAGGGCGAGATGGACGAGGCCCCGATGCTCTACATCGGTGAGCAGGTCGGCAGCGGCCAGTACGAGGTGGACATCGCCGTGGACCCGGTCGAGGGCACGGTGGTCACGGCCAAGGGCCTGCCCAACGGTCTGGCCGTCATCGCCCTGAGCGAGCGCGGCGGCCTGATGCACGCCCCCGACTGCTACATGGAAAAGCTGATCGTGCCGCCGCCCGCCGCTGGGCGCGTGAACCTCGACTGGCCGGTCGAGGCCAACCTGCACGTGCTGGCGCAGGCCCTGGACCGCGACGTGGAAGACCTGATGATCACGATCCTGGACCGCGAGCGCCACGAGGACCTGATCCGCCGGGTGCGGGCGGCCGGGGCGCGCGTGAAGCTCATCGGCGACGGCGACGTGGTCGCGGGACTGGCGGTCGGCGTGCGCGGCACCGGAGTCCACGCGCTCATGGGGTCGGGCGGCGCGCCCGAGGGCGTGCTCTCGGCGGCGGCCTGCAAGTGCCTGGGCGCCGAGATCCAGGGCCGCTTCATCGCGGAGGACGACGCCATGCGCGAGCGCTTCGCCGCGATGGGCGTGGATGAGCGCCGCGTCTACAAGACGGCCGACCTCGCGCCCGGCGAACAGATGGTCTTCAGCGCGACCGGCATCACCTACGGCGAACTCCTCAGCGGGGTGCGGCGCTTCGCGGGCGGGGCGCGCACGCATACGCTGGTCATGGGCTACGCGACGCGCGTGGTGCGCTTCCTCGACTCGGTGCATCTGGAGGACGACAGCGCGCGGGTGACGATCCGGGTGTAAGGACAGGAGCGGGGGCCGAGGCTTGCGCACCCGGCCCCCACTCCCGCTCGCCTCAGTTCAGCCGCAGCCAGTAGTAGTCGTATTTGCCCATCGTCAGGGCATAGGGCGCGTCGGTGATCGCCGGGAAGGGACTGGCCCCCGAGAGCGTGACCGGCGTGCGGTGGGTGTAGGCCGAGAGGTCCAGCGTGACCGACTGCGCGTTGCTCGCGAAGTTGCTCACGATCAGCAGCGTCTCGTCGGGCGTGGTGCGCGTGAAGGCCAGCACGGCGGGGTTGCTCGTGTCCACGAACTTCAGCTCGCCGTGCGCGAAGGCCGGGTGGCGGCGGCGCAGTTCGAGCTGCCGGGCCGTCCACTTGAGCAGGCTGCTGGGGTCCTGCTCCTGGCTCTGCACGTTCACGCGCGCGAAGCCGTAGACCGGGTCCTGGATGGGCGGGAAGAAACAGTCGGTGGGCGCGGCCGTCGAGAAGCCGCCGCTGGTCCCGGCGTTCCACTGCATCGGGGTGCGCACGCCGTTGCGGTCGGCCAGGCCCAGGTCGTCGCCCATGCCGATCTCGTCGCCGTAATACAGGATCGGGCTGCCGGGCAGCGCCAGCAGCACGGTGTTCAGCAGTTCGACGCGGCGGCGGTCGTTGTCGAGCAGCGGCGCGAGGCGGCGGCGGATGCCCACGTTGATCCGCATGCGCGGGTCGGGCGAGTAGGCCGCGTACATGAAGCCGCGTTCCTCGTCGCTGACCATCTCCAGGGTCAGTTCGTCGTGGTTGCGCAGGAAGGTCGCCCACTGCCCGAAGCTGGGGATGGCGGGCAGGCGGTCCATGATCTCGCGGATGCTGGTCGTGTCCTCGCGCTTGAGGCTCATGTACAGCCGGGGCATGACCGGGAAGTTGAAGCACATGTGGAACTCGGGGTCCTGCTCGGTGCCGAAGTACTCCACGACCTCCTCGGGCCACTGGTTGGCCTCCGCCAGCAGCAGGCGGCCGGGGTAGTCCTCGTCCACCAGGCGGCGCATCTTCTTGAGGATGTCGTGCGTCTCGGGCAGGTTCTCGCAGTTGGTGCCCTCCCGCTCGATGAGGTAGGGCACGGCGTCCACCCGGAAGCCGTCCACACCGATGTCGAGCCAGAAGCGCGCCGCCGCGAGCAGCTCCTCGACCACGCGGGGGTTGTCGTAGTTCAGGTCCGGCTGGCTGGAGAAGAAGCGGTGCCAGAAGTACTTGCCGACCTGATCGTCGTAGGTCCAGTTGCTCGTCTCGGTGTCGGTGAAGATGATGCGCGCGCCCGCGTACTCGGTGCCGGTCTCGCTCCAGACGTAGTAGTCGTGGTACTCGTTGGGCGAGCCGTCGGGCAGGGTCGGCCCCCGGCGCGCCGCCTGGAACCAGGGGTGGTCGCTGGAGGTGTGGTTGGTCACGAGGTCGGCGATGACCCGCAGCCCGCGCGCGTGCGCCTCACGCAAAAAGACCTTGAAGTCGTCGAGCGTGCCGAGGTCGGGGTGGATATTGGTGTAGTCGGCCACGTCGTAACCGTCGTCGCGCAGCGGGCTGGGAAAGAAGGGCAGCAGCCACAGGCAGTCCACACCGAGGTTCTTGAGGTAGTCGAGGTGCGAGGTCAGGCCGGGAAAGTCGCCCTTGCCGTCGCCGTTGCCGTCCGCGAAGGTCCGGACGGAGAGTTCGTAAAAAACGGCGCTCTTGTACCACTCGGGCGCGGAGGTTTGCGTCATGTCCCGCAGTCTACGGGGCCGGCACCGGGGGCAGGACAGGGGCGCCGTACACGTCTGGACGACCCGCCGGGGTCCACAGGTGGGCCTCCAGGCCCCGGCGCGCGGCTCTCCATGCGGGCAGCGCGCGGCGCACCGGGGCCGGCAGGACGTGGGCGCGCAGCTGGGCGCCGCGCCAGTCGGGCGCGTGCAGGCGGCACAGCCGCGCCTCGTGGTGCAGGACCAGGGGCAGCGCGAGGGCGTACCCGCGCTCGCGGCCGATGCGCTCGCCGCCCAGCCAGAAGCGTCCGGTGCGGCGCTCGAAACGCAGTTCGCCCTGCGGCAGGTCGGCGCTCAGGCCCGCGCTGTGCAGGCGCAGGTGGCCGCAGGCGTACACGCTGCTGCCCGGCCCCTTCGGTCCCTGGGGCAGGGTGGGGGGCGCAGGCCGGCGCACGTAGCCCAGCCGCGCCAGATCGCCCGTGCGGGCATCGAGCCCGAAGAGCCAGAACTGCACCGTCATGGGGCAGGAGGAGGCGATGTGCAGCCTTGTCATATTATTGATAATAGATTATCGTTACCGTTATGACCAGTCCTGCCACCGTCTCCCCGGCCACGCCGCCGACCCGTTCCGTGCCCATCACCGTGCTGTGCGGCTTTCTGGGCGCGGGCAAGACCACGCTGCTCAATCACCTGCTGACCCAGACGGACGGCCAGAAGGTCGCCGTGATCGTGAACGAGTTCGGGGCCGTGAACGTGGACGCCTCGCTGGTCGTCAAGACCGACGAGCAGACCATCGAACTGAGCAACGGCTGCATCTGCTGCACGCTGCGCGGCGACCTACTGTACGCGGTGGACGAGCTGCTGCGCACCCGAGACCTCGACGCCATCCTCATCGAGTCCACCGGGATCGGGGAGCCGCTGCCCATCGCCCAGAGCTTTTGCCTCACGCCCGAGGAGCTGGAACTGGCCCCCGAGGCCGGGCAGCCCGAGTTGCCCGACCTGCTGGGGCGCGTCCACGTGGACGCGATGGTGACGGTGGTGGACAGCGCGCAGTTCTTCACGCTCTGGAACCGCACCGATGAGATTCCGGGCGACGATTTCGGGCGCGGCTTCGGGGAACTGCTGGCCGAGCAGCTCGAATTCGCCGACCTCGTGGTGCTGAACAAGCTCGACCTCGCCGCCCCGGAGGACGTGCAGTCGCTGCGCGAACTCGTGCGCATCACCAACCCGCGCGCCCGCGTACTGGAGGCCACGCGCGGCCACGTGGAGGCGGGCGAGGTGCTGAACGTGGGCCTGTTCGACATGGACGCCGCCTCGCAGCTCGACGCCTGGGTGGCCGAGCTGGAAAAGGAGCACACCCCCGAGTCGGAAACCTACGGCCTGGGCACGCACATCTACCGCGCGGCGCGGCCTTTCGACCCCGACCGCCTGCACGCCATGCTCGCGGCGGGCCTGCCTCACAGCGTCATCCGCTCGAAGGGCTGGATCAATCTCGGGGACGGCGTGGCGACGCTGTGGAACCACACCGGCCGGCAGCTCGCGCTGGAGCAGGCGGGTACCTGGCACCGCCCCGAGGACGCCTTCAGCGAGGTCGTGTTCATCGGGCGCGACCTCGACGGCCCGGCCCTCGACCGGCTGCTGGGCGGCGCGCTGGCCTGAACGGCCCGCCGGCACCTCCCGCAGGACACATCACCCCTCCCGAATATGATAAGGATAAATCAGTATGAGCCGTGAATGTTACCTGACCGGAAAGAAGAACATGGTGGTGAACAGCGTGACCCGCCGGGGCAAGGCCCGCGCGCAGGGCGGGGTGGGCCGCAAGACCACCGGGATCACCAAGCGCGTGCAGAAGGCCAACCTGCACAAGAAGGCCATCCGCGAGAACGGCGTGGTCAAGCGGGTGTGGCTGAGCGCGGCCGCCCTGCGCACGCTGGAAAAGGGCCCGTACCAGGGCGTGGAACTCGCATGAAGGTCCTGTCGTCGGGGCTCCTGACGCTGGCCCTCGCCGGGGGCCTGGGCAGCCTCGCTCCGGCGCAGGCGGCTCCCCTCCAGGTCAGCGCCACGACCACCATCATCGCGGACTTCGTCAAGGCGGTGGGCGGCGCTCGCGTGACCGTGAACGTGATCGTGCCCGCCGGAGCCGACGCCCACACTTTCCAGCCGACGACCGGGGCCATCCGCAGCCTCGCGGGCAGCAAGGCGCTGTTCACCAACGGCGCGGGCCTGGAAACCTGGCTGCCCCGGCTGACCGCCTCGGCCAGCACCGTCCCGGTGCGCCCCCTGACGGCAGGCCTGAAGATGCGCGCCGCCCCCGAGGAAGCCGGGGACGAGCACGGCCACGACGACCACGGCGCCCAGGACCCCCACGCCTGGTGGGACCCCACGCTGGCCGCCGGCTACGTGAAAAATGCCCAGGCTGCCCTGAGCGCGCTGGACCCGGCCGGCAAGGCGACCTACGCCAACAATGCCGCCGCGTATATCAAGCAGCTCCAGGCCGCCGACGCCTACGCCAAGAAGCAGTTCGCGACCCTGACCACGGCCCAGAAACGGATCGTGACCAACCACGACGCCCTGCACTACCTCGCCGCGCACTACGGCCTGACGGTCGTGGGCACGGTCATCCCGGGCCTGAGCACCGAGCGCGAGCCGAGCGCCCGCGAGGTCGCCACGCTCGTGGACGCCGTGAAGAAGAGCGGCACCAAGGTCATCTTCACCGAGAACACGGTCAACGCCCGCCTCGCCCAGACGCTCGCCCGCGAGACCGGCGCCCGCGTGGCCCCGCCGCTGTACACCGACGCCCTGGGCCCCAAGGGCTCGGCCGGCGACACCTACCTGAAGGCCCTGCGCGCCAACGTAGACACGATGGTCCGCGCCCTGAAATAAGCCCAGACGTCCGTCCGTTCCCCCCAGCCGCGCCTCCTCTTCTAGGCCGCGCGGCTTTTCCCTGCCTTCTTTCACCCCTGTCCCCCCAAGGAGTCGCATGCGCCGTTTCGCCCCCGCCCTCGCCCTGACCCTCTGCGCCCTGCTGCCGGCCGCCTCGGCAGGCAACGCCGCCCCGGCCAGCGCCAGCTTTCCCGTCACCGTCACGCACGCGCTGGGACAGACGACCGTTCCGGCCCGGCCGACCCGCGTGGTGGCGCTCGGGCCGCACGCCCTGGACCTGCTGCTGTCGCTCGGCGTGCAGCCGGTGGGCTACGGCGAGGCCGCGCAGCTCGGCGTCAAGGAATTCGGCTCGCCCATCCGGCAGATCAAGTATCTGGGCAGCCGGGTCACGTCGGCGCCCCTGTACGTGGGCGACCGCTTCAAGCCCAACCTGGAACTGCTCGCCAGCCTCAAGCCCGACCTGATCGTGGGCGAGGACTTCGCCTCGGCGGCCTATCCGGCCCTGAACCGCGTGGCCCCCACCCTGCTGTTCACCGGTACCCACAGCGGCGACTGGCAGAAATCCCTGCCGGTGCTCGCCCGCGCCCTGGGCCGCGAGGACCGCGCCGCCGCCGTGCTGGCCCGCAGCCGCGCCGTGACGGACGAGGCCCGCGCGGCGCTGACGCCCTGGCAGGGGCAGCGCGCGCTGGTGGTCTGGAACTCGGGCGGCGCCAACCGCGACCTGTATACGGTCCTGGGCCCGAAAGACTGGACCGGCGGGCTGCTTCAGGACCTGGGCTTCCGGCTGGTCCTGCCCGGCAGCCCCGACCCCACACTGGCCGAGGGCTACCGCGCCCTGAGCGTCGAGGCGCTGGGCGCCCTGGACCCCGACGTGGTGTTCGTGGTCGCCTCGGGCACGAACACGCCGGCCCGCGCGGCGAGCGACTGGAAAGCCAGCGCCCTGGCGCAGCGCCTGCGGGCCAGCCGTGCGGGCCGGGTGTACTTCATGCCCATCCAGCTCGTCGGCCGGATTCGCGGCCCCATCGCCACCGAACTCACGACGCGCGAGATCCGCCGGCAGCTCGGGGCCCGCTGAGGCGCGCCGCGCACCCCGCGCGCGCTATCCTGCCCTGATGCTCGGCGTCGAACACCTCACCGTCCGCTACGGATCGCAAGTGGCGCTGGAAGACGCCACCGTGCGCTTCGAGGCCGGGTCCTTCAGCGCCATCATCGGCCCCAACGGCGCGGGCAAGAGCACGCTGCTCAAGACCCTGGTGGGCCTGCTGCCCGACCACCAGGGCGCGGTGCGGCTCGACAGCGGCCACAGTGCCCAGAGCTGCGTGGCCTACGTGCCGCAGCAGCAGACCCTGGACTGGGCCTTTCCGGTGACGGTCTGGGACGTGACGATGATGGGCCGCACCGGCCGCCTGGGCTGGCTGCGCTGGCCGGGGCGGCGCGACCGGACGATCGTCGAGGAGGCGCTGCGCGAGACGGGCGTGTACGACCTGCGCCACCGGCACATCGGGGCGCTTTCGGGCGGGCAGCGCCAGCGCGTGCTGCTCGCGCGGATGCTGGCCCGCCGGGGACACCTGCTGCTGCTCGACGAACCGCTGACCGGCGTGGACGCGACCACGCAGGAGCAGCTCATGGCCCTGCTGCGGGCCCAGGCCGACGCGGGGCGTGCCGTCGTGATGGTCACCCACGACCTCGAACAGGCGCGGCGCTGGTGCGACCACCTCGTGCTCATCAACCGCCGGATCGTCGCCGACGGCACGCCCGAGCAGGTCTACACGCCGCACAACATCGAGGCGACCTTCAGCTCCTCGCATCTGGGCCACACCCACGCGGAGGCCTGAGTGCATCTTCTCGCCTGGCTGACCGACCCTCTGCAGTACGACTTCTTCGTGCGGGCGCTGCTGGCCGTGGTGCTGGTCAGCGTGCTGTGCGCGCTCATCGGCGCATGGGTGGTCCTGCGCGGCCTGAGCTATATCGGGGACGCCATGAGCCACGCGGTGTTTCCGGGCATCGTGGCGGCCTTCCTGGTGCGCGGAAACCTGCTGCTGGGGGCGCTGATCGCCGCCGTGCTCACCGCGCTGGGCATCGGGGCCATCGGCCAGCGCAGCGGCCTCAAGCAGGACAGCGCCATCGGTATCGTGTTCGTGGGCATGTTCGCGCTGGGGGTGGCGCTGCTGTCGCGCGCACCGACCTTCACCACCGACCTCAGCAACTTCCTGATCGGCAACCCGCTGGGCGTCTCCCCCGCCGACCTGTGGGGCGCGCTGGCGGTGACCGTACTCGTCGGGGGCTTCCTGACGGCCATCCAGAAGGAGCTGCTGCTGGCCTCCTTCGACCCGACCGAGGCGCGCGCGGTGGGCCTGCCGGTCCGGCGGCTGAACAACATCCTGCTCATCCTGATCGGGCTGGTCGTGGTCCTGACGGTGCAGCTCGTGGGCACCACCCTGAGCGTGAGCCTGCTCATCACGTCGAGCGCCGCCGCCCGGCTGCTGGCCCGCAGCCTGCGCAAGATGATGGGCCTGGCCGCGCTGCTGGGCACTCTGGGGGGCGTGACCGGGCTGTACCTCAGCTACTACCTCGACACGGCCCCCGGCGCGACCATCGTGCTCGTGAACACGGCCGTCTTCCTGCTCGCGTTGCTGGTACGGCGGCGGGAATAGAGATCACAAAAGCGCCGCGTCCCCGGACAGGAGACGCGGCGCAGCAAGAACCGGTTTACGCGGCGGGCTGTTCGCCCGGCGTCGCGGGCTGGGCCTCGCCCTCGGGAGCGCGCCGCGCGCGGGCCGGACGCTCGGCGGCGGCGTCACCCGCCGGAGCGGTCGCCGGCGCCGCGCTCACACGGGTCAGCGTCTCGGCGAAGGCGCGCAGGGCGTCCCCGCTCTCCAGATCGGCGACCGCGCGGGCGTTCAGCGCACCGAGTTCCTCACGGGTCACGGCGTACTCGGGGGCCTCATGGCCCTTGAGGCGGTGCAGCACGCGGTAGGCGGTCCCCGACTCGATGGTCGCGCCCTTGCTGGTGGTCACGCGGGCGTCGGCCTGCATGGCGCCGCCGATCAGGGTGATCTGCTCGGGGCTGATGAGGGTCACCCGGTCGCCGCGTTCCTCCATGTGCGCGGCGAGTTGCAGCAGGCCGCGCAGGTCCAGCATCGTGTGGAAGAGGTCCAGGTGCTGGAGCATGGCTCCGGCTTTTTTGAGGGTATCCATATCCGCATTATTCTGTTTTCGGCAGAATTGTCAATATGCCATATGCAGAATTAAGACGCCAAGTCTGGGAGAAGGCGGGGCGTCCCAAAGAGAAGGAGGCCCGGCCGCACAGACCGGACCCCCCCGCCCCTGCCCCGCAGCGTCTAGCGGCTGGCGACCGTGGAGCGCCCGATCAGGGTCATCTTGACGTCGATACTTTTACCGGCGCGCAGCACCTTGAGGGTCACGGTGTCGCCGGGCTGGTAGTTCGTGCGCACGATCCGCTGGAAGTCGCTGAAATTCACCACGCGCCTGCCGTCGATGGCCGTCACGAGGTCGCCTGGGGTCACGTCACCGTCGGCGTTGTACCGCAGGGGCCGCAGGCCCGCGCGCTCGGCGGGGCTGTTCGCAGACACGCTGGTGAAGAAGGCCCCCGCCACCTTGCCCAGCCCCAGGCCGAGTTTCTCGCTCGCCTCCGCGAACAGGCGCTCGGGCAGCGCGGTCAGCAGCGCGAAATTGCCGTCGATGCCTACCCCGATCACCGGGGCCTCGCGCTTGACCCCTTTTTTCAGGTCGGCCAGCCGCTGGGCGCCCGCCGTGACCGGCACCGCGTAAGCCGTGATTTCCGGGTCGTCGCGCAGGTTCTCGACGCTGGAGGGCTTCACCGAGATGTAGCTCACCACGCCCGTGACCTCGCCCTTCGCGTTCAGGATGGGGCCGCCACTGTCGCCGGGAATCAGGGGCGCAGTCAGTTCCAGCGTGCCTGAGGGAAAATCGGCGCGGTCCGAGGGGGTGTCCAGCGCCGTCAGGCGGCCCGTCTTGGGGGTCAGGAAACTGCCGCCGCCGTTGCCGATGGCGAGCACCGGGTCCCCGACCTTGGGCGAGGCCGCCGCCACCGGCAGGTACGGCGTGCCCTTGGGGACATTCACGCGCAGCAGCGCGATATCGTTCTGGTCGTCGTAGCCGATCACCTCGACCGCGTAGCGTTTGCGGTCGGCCGTCTGGGCACTCAGGGCCTTGGCCTGAAAGATGACGTGGTAGGCGGTGAGCGCCAGCCCGTCTTCACCGATCAGGAAGGCCGTTCCGATCCCGTCGGGCTCCACGCAGTTGTTCACGGGACATTGCAGGATCCGCACCGTCGAGGGCCGCGACTTGGTGAACAGCGCCTGTTCGGCGGCCGTCAGCTTCTCGGCCCCGCTCGCCGTGCGCCCGGAGGTGGCGGGCTGGGCCGCCGGGGGCCGGGCCGGGGGCTGCGCCGAGGTCTTGGGGGCCGGAGCCGTCTGGGCCAGGACCAGACCGCCGGCCATCAGGGCACCGATCGTCAGGACGGGCAAGGACCGGCGAATCTGTCTGTGGCGAAGATTCATACCCTATTCTGCCGGGATTCCGCATGAAACGGATGTGCCGCAGATGGCTTTTCTCCCGGCCTGTCCGGCATTTTCCACTTCTTCACAGGGTAGGGCGGATGACAGTGCGGCCCGGGCGTGGCCCCCGCGATCTACAGTCGGAGCGTGCCCGCCTCTGCTCCTCCCTCTCCCCTTCCGCCACTGACCACCGTCTTCGTGTACGGCACCCTCATGCCCGGCGAGCGCAACGCCGACGTGGCGGGGCCGCCCGGCAGTTTCCGGGCACGGAGGGCCATGCTGGACGGCCACTGCCTCCTGCACCTCGTCCCCGAGCAGTATCCGGCGGCCCTGGTCGGCCAGCCCGGCGACGTGATCCACGGCCACGCCCTGACCTACACCCCGCAGGACTGGGCAGCGGCCCTCCCCTTTCTCGACGACCTGGAGGGGGTGGACGAGACGCCCCCCCTCTACCGCCGCGTCGCCGTGCGGCTGCGCCTGGAGGACGGAGGCGAGGTGGACGCCTGGGTCTACCTGTACGCGCAGCAGGAGCGGCTCGCGCGGCCCGGCGTCCTGCCCCTTCCCGGGGGCGACTGGCGCGCGGCGCCCGGGCGGGACCGTCCCCGGCCCGGCGACCGCTGAGCGGCGGGAACAGGCCAAAAAAATCCCCGCACGGAGCGGGGACGGATGAGCGCGGGTTTAGCGGACGATGCGCTGGCCGCGGCGGATGCCGAGCTTGTCGGTCAGGGCGATGTAGCCGTCGTAGTCCGTGCGCTCCAGGTACTTCAGGAGGCGGCGGCGCTGGCCGTTCAGGAGCTGCAGGCCGCGCTGGCCGGCCTTGTCCTTCTTGTTGGTGCCCAGGTGCACCGACAGGTTGTTGATGCGCGCGGTGAGCAGGGCCACCTGCACGGCGGTGCTGCCGGTGTCGCTGCTGTCCTTGGCGTGCTCGCCGATAATCTGCTTCTTGTCGATCATAGAAAACCTCTGTTGTTGTGAAGTCCCGCGCGCGGCAGACAAGGGAAACGGGCCCTCCCGCCCCGGCGGCAAACGGCAGCATATCACGCCGCGCCTCGGCTGCAAGGGTGACGCCTTGACAGTCCGGTCTGCCCCCGGTACACTTCTCCTCGCCCTTAAGGCCCTGCTCGGGTGGCGGAATTGGTAGACGCGCACGTTTGAGGGGCGTGTGGGCAACCGTGTGGGTTCAAGTCCCATCTCGAGCACCAGCCGAAAAGCTTCGCCGGAACCGTTACAGTTCCGGCGGCTTTTTTTTGCCCGCACGCCGGGCTTGTCATTTGCCGGGGGTGTGCTACCATTCTCAGCGCATTGCTGGTGCAGCGCAGCGTAGACGCTCGAACCTGGTCAGGGCCGGAAGGCAGCAGCCATAAGGGATGATCTGCGGGTGCCGTTGCTTTCCGGCAATGCTTTTTTTTGTGCCCGTCGGGACGAGGCCTGCCCTCAGCGCGTCTTGGGCAGCAGGACCAGGGCCTGCGTCTCCCTGACCACGGCCACGTCGCGCAGCCGCTCGCCGTCGAGGTCGCCCGCCTTGGCCAGGGCCTCGGCCCGGCGCTTGTCCACCACCGCGACCTCCAGCGCCGCCGCGTCCCCGAAGGTCTCCCGGAAACGCTCGATAGGGTACTCGACCCGGCGCTGCACCTTCAGGACGGCGCGGTACAGCTCGGTTTCGGCCTGCTCACCGCCTTCGAGGGCCACCTTGATGTGCTTGCCCAGTTCCTCCTTCTCGGCTTCCAGGCCCAGCAGGGTGTCGCGCAGCGTGGCGTAACGCTCCAGAAGTTCGGCCAGCGAGGGCGGCGTCTCGGGATCGAGGGGGTCGGAGAAGGCGGTCATGCCTGACCATACCGCCTGCCGCCCACCTCCGGCACCGGGAAGCTAGGATGCGGCCCATGAGCGAAGAGAGCCAACCCGCCCTGCACCCCGGAGACCTCAAGCGGCGCGTGCAGGACGCCATCCGCCGGGGCGCGAGCATGGAGGAGATCGCCGATCTCAAGCGCGCGGACATCGGCGGCACGGAGGAAGCCATCCGGGCGCTGAAGGACGGGAACGCCCGGTTTTTCAGCGGCGAGGCGGCCCGTCCGGAGCTCGGGGCCAACGAGCGCCGCGCGCAGATCATGGGCCAGACGCCCTTCGCGGCCATCCTGGCGTGCAGCGACAGCCGCGTGCCGGTCGAGCTGGTCTTTGACCAGGGCCTGGGGCAGCTGTTCGTGGTGCGCGTGGCCGGCAACGTGGTGGGCGAGGCGGGCCTGGGGTCGCTGGAGTACGCCATCAAGCACCTCGACGTGCACCTGGTCATGGTGATGGGCCACGAGGGCTGCGGCGCGGTCGCGGCGGCCCTGTTGCCTCCCGAGCAGCTCGCCAGCGAACCGGAGCACCTCCAGGCGCTCATCGGGCGCATCCAGCCCAGCGTGCAGAACATGCCCTCCATCCGTGACAAGAAGGCCCGCATGCGCGAGGCGGTGCTGAACAACGTGCGCTATCAGGTGCAGCAGCTGCGCGACCAGCCCTTCATCCAGGATGCCGAGGCGCGCGGGCACATCCGGGTGATCGGGGGCTTCTACGAGATCGGCTCGGGCGCGGTGGACTTCCTGACCGACGAGGAAGACCTGCGGCCCTGAACCGCGAGGGGCCGCACCTCAGGCCAGCGGCTGACGCTGGTACAGCTCGACCACGCGGCGCAGGAAGCTCAGGCCGGCGTCGAGGCTGCCGGGCTGCACCCACTCGTCCTCGCGGTGGGCGTTGCCGCCCCGGTAGACGCCCAGGGCGATGGCCGGCAGGCCGTGGATCACGGCGGCGTTGGCGTCGGTGCTGCTCGACGCCAGCCGCAGGTCGATGCGGCCCTCGCGCGCGGCGATCTGGGCCAGGTCCAGCAGCGGCCCCGCGTGCAGGTCCCCGCCGGGGCGGTCACCCACCCGGTCGAGTTTCAGGGTGACGCCCGCGTCGCGCGCCGCCGAGTTCAGGGCGTTCTGGGCGCGGCTGTCGAGTTCGGCCAGCGCGCTCTGGTCCAGCGAGCGCAGGTCGAGCAGCAGTTCGGCGCTGCCCGCGATGGTGTTCACGCTGGTCCCGCCCGACGCCGTACCCACGTTCAGGGTGGTGCGCGGCGAATGCGGCAGGTGCAGGGCGTACAGCCGCGCGATCGCCAGCCCCAGGGCGTGCAGGGCGCTGGGGGCCTGATCGCCCCAGGAGTGCCCGCCGGGGCCGACATAGCGCGCCCGGTAGCGCCGCACGCCGACCGCCCGCGTCACCGCGACGCCCAGGTAGCCGTCCACGGCGATGAAGGCCCCCAGGTCGCGGGCGTGCGCAGCCAGCAGGTGCTTGGCCCCGCGCAGGTCGCCCAGCCCCTCTTCGCCCACGTTGGCGGCCACCCACAGCGGGCGGCGCAACATGCCCTCGCGCCCGCGCAGGTCGCGCAGCAGGGCCGTGACCACCGAGAGGCTCGCGCTGTTGTCGCCCACGCCGGGGCCGACCAGCCGGGTCCGCTCGGCACGGACCGTCACGTCGGTGGACATGGGAAACACCGTGTCCAGGTGAGCCGCGAGCAGCAGGGCGGGGCGGCCCTCGGTGCCGGGCGGGGTGATGCGGGTCAGGACATTGCCGACCTCGTCCCGGCTGACCGCGTAGCCCAGGCCCGACCAGGTCTCGGCGATCAGGCGGGCGCGCCCCTCCTCCTCGAAGGTCGGGGCGGGCGTCTGCGCGATGCGCGTGAGATAGGACAGAGGCATCAGGCCGCGATTCTAGCGGCTCTCCCCTGCCCCCTTCCCGAACACGAGGCCTTTTCGCAAGAAACCGCCAGCGTCCCGTTCGGGAGCTGGCGGCGAGGGCGCGCAGTCTTCAGCGGCGCAGCATGCGGCTGCCGATGATTCCCGCGAGGCCCACGAGGCCCGCCTTGACGAGCGGGCTGTTGAGCACGCCGCCCTGACTGAACGCGGCTTCCAGCGGGCTGCGGCCGTCCTGCGCGGGGGCCTGCGCCGTGCGGGTGTAGGCGTTCACGAGGTCGTCGTCGTTGTCGGCGTTCAGGGGGCGGCCCGCGTTCACCGGGCTCTGGCCCAGGGCCGTGCCCATCTGCTGACGCTGGTCGGGCGACATGCCGCCGAAGTAGTCCTTCATGATCTGGCTGCGCTCTTCGGGCGAGGCGCTGTCGAGGTAGTCGCGGATGTACGCGGCGGCTTCCTCGGGGCTGACCACGCCGTCACCGTTGGTGTCGCGGGGGTCGAGTCGGGCCATCTGGGCATGACGGTCTTGTTGGTCGGAAAACATGGTGCCTCCTGAAGGGCCTGTCCGGGCCCCGGGTCTTGGGGTGGGCCGCGCCGCTTACCGGCGGTCAGCTGCGTTGTCTTACCCCTGCACCTTAAAAAGTGCCTGTCCCGCTTGGGTGAGGAGAAGGTGTCGGCTTCTTGGGGTTCGGTCCCCGGGCGCGGGGCCGCGAACTCTGCACTCGGCGGGACATTCCCGCAGCCGAACTGGCCTTAGAGTGCTGGAGTATGCGCTCCCTGGTGCTGATCGGACACGGCTCCCACCTCAACGGCGAATCGGCCGCCGCCGTCTACCGCTACGCCGAACTGATCCGCGGGCGCGGACTGTTCGACGAGGTCGTCGAGGGCTACTGGAAAGAGGAACCCTCCCTGCGGCAGGTCCTCAAGACCACCGCCAGCACCGACGTGACGGTCATTCCCATGTTCATCTCGGAGGGCTATTTCACCGAGACGGTCATTCCGCGCGAACTGGGCCTGGGCCACCAGGGACCGGTGCCGCCCGAGGGCATCGCGCGGGTGCTGGGCGGGCGCACGGTGCGCTACACGCTGCCCTACGGCGTGCATCCCAGCATGCGCGACGTGATCGTGGAGCGTGCCCGCGAGGCGCTGCCGGACCTGGACGCCGCCGACACCGCCCTGGTCGTGCTGGGCCACGGCACCACCCGCAACGAGAACAGCAACCGCGTGATCTACGAGAACGCCCAGGCGCTGCGCGGGAGCGGCCTGTTCGCCGAAGTCCACGCCCTGTTCCTCGACGAAGACCCCAAGGTGGGCACCTGGCCCGAGAAGATCACCGCGCCGCGCGTGGTCGTGGTACCCTTCTTCGCCTCCGAGGGCTGGCACACCCTGGAGACCATTCCCGAGGACATGGGCCTGACGGGCGACGTGACCGAGTTCCCCGACACGCCGCACGGCCCGCAGACGGTGTACTACGCCAAGCCGGTCGGCACGCACCCGGCGGTGGCCGACGTGATCCTGCACCTGGCCGAGGAGGCGCGCGGAGCCTCCGAGCGCGGCGGCGACGAGGACCGCGCCTGGCACGCCGCGTGGCAGGCGCTCGTGTCGCTGGCCCGCCGGGGCGGCCGTCTGGGCGAGGTGCTGATCAGTGCCCAGAGCGGCGTCTACGAGGTCCGCCACGCCCTGGACGAGGGCCGGCCCGGCAGCGACCTCACGACCGTCGTGACCCCCGAGGGCCTGCGCGACCTGACCCGCCGCGACGAGGGAGGCAACCACCGCCCCGTCCACACCCTGCGCAACCTCCCGCGCGGCTGGCGGGCGGTGCTCAGCGAGGACGACCTCGTGCGCGGCGTACATTTCCTGTACCCGGCGGTCGTCGAGGAGACCTACGCGCACCACTGCCGCACCCTGCGCGCGACCCCCTGGCCCACCACGGCGCGGCGCCAGACCGGGATCTACAGCCGCGTGCAGCGCGCCACCCCCGAACAGGTCGAGCACGTCGCCTCCGAGGTCTGTGCCAACTGCCTGCGCACCCGCCTGTGGGCCGGCGAGACGCTCGCCCAGACCTTCTTCTCGGGCGTGCCCGGCGCGATTCCCTGCGCCGAGGCGTGCACGCTGCTGGTGGCCGAGGTCCGCGAGGAGGTCAGCGGCAAGCGCGGCGCGGGGGGCCACAGCCACTGAGCGGCGCCGCCCGGGCAGGCAGGAGAGTGTTCCCCTGCCCCGGCCCTGTTCCGTCCTGACAGCCCTCACCTGCGGATGAGAGAATGGCGGTCATGAGCCAGCCGACCGCCGCCCCCAAGCCCCAGCGTGCCCGCATTCCCAAGACCGTGTGGGACCTCGTGTTCACGCTCGTCATTCCCATCCTGATCCTGAGTCCGAACATCCTGGGCAGCGGCATCAGCGTGGCCGAGCTGCTGGGTGGGGGAACGGGCGGCAACGTGCGCGCTTACCTCGTGGCGGCGCTCGTTCCGGTGGCCTACGTGCTCGTGGACCTTCTGGTCAACCGCAACGTCAGCCCCGTGGCCCTCATCGGCGGGGCGGGGGCCATCTTCAGCGGGGCGCTCGCCTTCTGGTACGTGGACGGTTTCTGGTACGCCATCAAGGACAGTGCGCGGTCGTACCTCACCGGCATCCTGTTCCTCGTCAGCGCGGCGACCCGCGTCCCCTTCTTCCGGGTCTTCCTGGACGCCGCGAGCATCGGCGAGAAGCCCGAGGACCGCGCCGCGACCGCCGAGGCGATGCGCGACCCCGGCGTGCATAAGGGCCTGGTGTGGGGCACGGTGGCCTTCGCCCTCGTGGACCTCGTGGGCGGCTTGGTGAACAGCGTCGTGAACTACGGGCGCGTCACGGCCCGTTTCGGCACCGACGCCTTCAATGCCCAGGTGGCCGAGGTCAACGCCATCATGCGCGTGCCGGGGCTGGTCATCAGCATGATCGGGGTCTTCATCGCCATCGGGCTGGTGCAGCGCGCGGTCAAGGCCCGCTACGGCGCGGGGGCCAGCGTCTTCGAACCGGCCAAGCTGGCCCAGGCCATGCGCGAACGGGGCTGAGCCTTCAGGGCGAAGGGGCCGGTCCGGGTGCATATCCGGACCGGCCCCTTCTTCTGCCGGAATCTCCTCAGAACTCCCCGGTGCGCGTGCGGCGCTTCTGGTGCGCTCCTGTGAGGAGTTCGGCTACATACTCGCGCACGAAGGGCATCCCGCTCGCCTCGGCCGCCGCGATCTCCTCCTGGCGGTCGTAGGT